>DATGVT010000313.1:0-7447 GCA_035300005.1 Candidatus Acidiferrales bacterium | reverse complement strand
GACCCCGACAACGCGCTCCTGCCGCCCGGACCGGCCCACTGGCTGGGCACCGACGAGCTGGGCCGCGACCTCTGGTCGCGGGTGATCTGGGGCGGCCGGGTGTCGCTGCCGGTGGCGGGCGTGGCGGTCGCCTTCGGGCTGATCGTGGGTGGCTCGATCGGGCTGGCCGCTGGCTACCGGGGCCGCCTGACCGACCTGGTGCTGATGCGGGTGGTGGACGCCATCCTCGCCTTCCCCGCCCTGATCCTCGCGATCGCCATCGTCGCGGCGCTGGGTCCCAGCCTGCGCAACGCCATGATCGCCATCGGGATCGTGCAGCTGCCCGTGTATGCCCGCCTGACCAGGGCCCAGGTGCTGCAGACCAAGAGCCTGGACTTCGTGACCGCCGCCCGCGCCCTGGGCGCCTCCCCCGCGCGCCTGATCGCCCGCCACCTGCTGCCCAACCTGCTCAACCCCCTGATCGTGCAGGTCTCCCTCTCGGCGGGCTTCGCCATCCTGGCCGAAGCCACGCTGTCCTTCCTCGGCCTGGGCGCCCAGCCGCCCACCCCGGACTGGGGCTTCATGATCAACACCGGAGCCCGGTTCCTGGCCAACAACTACTGGTGGTTGTCGGTCGGGCCGGGGCTGGCCATCTGCGTCGCCGTCTTCGGCTTCAACTGGCTGGGCGACGCGCTGCGCGACGCGCTCGACCCCCGGCTCCGCGAGTGAGGATCCGAAAGGCCCGGCCGCGCGACCTGCCGGTGATCGCCCGGCTGATCCGCGAGCTGGCGCGCTTCGAACGCCTGGAGCAGGAGGTCACCATGACCGAGGACCTGCTCCGCCGTCACCTCTTCGGGCGCCCCCGCTACGCGGAGACGCTGCTGGCCGAGGACGCCGGCGAGGCGGTCGGCTTCGCTCTCTTCTTTCCCAACTTCTCGACCTTCCTGGGCCGGCCGGGCCTCTACCTGGAGGACCTCTTCGTGCAGCCCGAGCACCGCGGCCGGGGCGTCGGGCTCGCGCTGCTCAAGGAGCTGGGCCGGATCGCGGTCGAGCGCGGGTGCGGGCGCCTGGAGTGGGCGGTGCTGAACTGGAACCACGACGCCCTCCGCTTCTACGAGCGGCTGGGCGCCCGGCCCAACTCGGAGTGGACCACCTACCGGCTGACGGGCGAGGCGCTCTCCCGACTGGCGGACCTATGATCGGGCGCGTGGAGGTCCGCGGCCCCAAGCCGCTCGAGCACCCGACCGGTGGGCAGCTGATCACGTGGGCGCAAGGCCAGCTCGAGATCGCGGACCAGATCGTCGACAACCCCGGCGGCGGGCTGCTCTTCGCCACCCAGACCATGGGCCAGGTCCGCGCCGCCCTGCACGAGCAGGACCTCGAGCGCTGGGAGGACCTGGTGGCGCTCCTGGACAGGGCCGAGAACGCTGCTGTCCGGCGCAACTTCCAGGAATGCCGGCGGCTGCTGGCCGAGGCGCGCCAGAAGCTGGGCTAGCCACCAGCGATGTATGGGCGCGTTCGCCCTCGGATGCGGTGCTGGCGAGCCGGAATAGGGCGCGTTCGCCCTCGAATGCCCTAGCGGGTCTTGGAAAGCTCGACCAGGCGCTCGAAGAAGCGGTCGGCCGCCGGCCGCCCGAGCATCCGCTCCGGGTGCCACTGCACGGCCACCACCCGGCCGTCCACCGACTCCAGAGCCTCCACCACTCCGTCCTCGCTGGTGGCGGTGACCCGCAGGCCGGGCGCGGGTTCCTTGACCGCCTGATGGTGGAAGCTGTTGACGGGCAGACGTCCAGGCCCGGCCAGCTCGCCGAGGGCCGACCCCCGGTCCACCTCCACCCCATGAGCCTCGTAGTCGAGGCCCAGCGCTTTGGGCCTCTCGTGCACTGTGTTGCGGGCACCCAGGTCCTGGTGCAGGGTGCCGCCCAGGGCCACGTTAAGCAGCTGGACCCCGCGGCAGATCCCGAACACGGGCAAGCCGCGGGCAAGGGCCTCCCGCGTCAGGTCCAGCTCGAGCTCGTCGCGCAACTGGTCGATGTTTTTCACCACCGGCTGCCGCTCTTCACCGTAGTGGCGCGGGTGGATGTCCCAGCCGCCCGGGACCAGAAGGCCGTCCAGAAGGTCGGGGTCCAGCCGCTCGCGCACCACCACCGGCTCGCCGCCGGCCCGGCGGACGCCCTCCTCGTAGAGGTCGAAGCGGGTCATCCGGCTCGACCCGCGGGTGATGCCGATCCGGGGCTTCAGCCGTCGCTCCCCGAGGCCAGCGCCTCCACCTCGTTCAGGAGCGAGGCGGCGCCGGCGGCCAGGTCCTTCGCCTCCTTGTCGTCGAACGGCCGGCCGCCGAAGGCGGCCCCGTCGAGCTGCGCCCGCATCCGCGCGGCCAGCCCGTCCCGCTGCTCGGTGATGCGGGCCAGCCGGTCGGCGAAGGTCAGGTAGCGGGCGTCGCCCGGCGAGCTGGAGGCGATGGCGGCCGTGGAGAGCCTGAGCGTGGCCAGGCCCAGGTCGCCGACCGGCGCGTTGATCTTCTTGAGCGCCCCCCCGAGCGCCGCGGCGCTCTCGCGGTGCGAGCGCAGGCCGTCGGGCAGCGCCGAATCCTCGAGCAGCTCGAACAGCGGCCGGCCGTCACCGGCGTAACCGTCCTTCAGTCCCAGGAGCAGCAGCAGCGTGGGCCGGATGTCGGTCTGGTCGGCCCAGGGCCCCTCCACCCGGCCCAGCTTGCGGACGCCGGGTCCGGCGAGGGCCAGCCAGGTCGTGTTGATCTCGGGCGCGAGGCCGCCGTGGTTCCAGGCGAAGCCGTCGTCCAGGCTGACGCAGGCCGGCGTGCAGCCGGCCGCCGTGAAGAGGAAGTAGTCCGGCTTGGCGAAGATCACGAAGCTCGGCGTGCGCAGCGGGTCGGCGGTGACCATGTGCAGCAGCTTCAGCTCGGGGCCGTCGGCGACCGCGTCCGCGATCACCTCCTCCTTCCCGCTCAACGGGTTGACCGCGGTCAGTCCCAGCGCCGCCCTCTCCAGCTGGCGCACGGCGGTGGCCGAGGTGCGCGCGGGTCCGGTGACCCAGACCGCGGGCGCCGTGTCCGCGTGCACGCCGAAGGGCGTGCGGACGCCGGCCTGCTCCAGCAGCCCGCCCAGGTTGACGCTGACCTCGCCCAGCTTCGGGTAGGTGCAGGCGGTCCGGACGCCGTCGCAGCCGGCCGGGGAGGGCGGCCCGCCGGCGAAGTGGTCGCCCTCGTCGGCGGAGACTGCGAAGAGGGTGTTGCCGGGATCCAGCCCGAGGCCCTTCAGGCGCTCGAAGAAGACTCCGAAGGCGTGGTCGAAGGAGCGCAGACGGCGCTCGTAGGGCGCCTCGCCGGGACCCACCGCGCGCCGGCTGCCGGGGTCGCCCTGGTGGGCGGCGGAGAGGTACCCGAAGGTGACCGGCACGCCGTGCTCCTGCATGGCCAGCACGTAGGCCAGCGTGTTGACGGGCTCCAGGGCCCCGAAGCCCGGAAAGCCTCGGATGGTCTCGCCGCCCAGGTCCTTCAGGATCCCCCGAGCCGCGATCTGCGGCGCCACGTAGCGGTGGCCGAAGAGGGCGCTGTACCCGTGGTAGCCGCCGGGCTCGTCCGGCAGCAGGTCCGGCCGGCCTCCGTTCTGGGGGGAGCAGAGTTCGGCGCCCCGAGGGCAGTGGATGGCGACGCCGACGAAGTCGCTGCTGGCCTGGCCGGCGGCGGTGACCGCCTGCTGGGCCTGCTCGGAGCCGGCGCCGAAGACGGTCGGGATGTCGGTGCCCGTGTTCTCCAGGACGGTGTTGGCGACCCCGACCGCCCCCATGCTGCAGCCGGCGCGGGTGAAGGGGACCCAGGGCGCCGGAGCGTTGCCGCCGGTGGCGGCCAGCAGGTTGTAGGTGGTGTCGGCCGGAGCCGGGTTGCGGCTGTCGTAGACGCGCGCCGTCCAGTAGGTGAAGGAGCTGCCGGTGCCCAGGCTGCCGTCGGGGTTGTAGAAGCGGTAGGTGTTGCTCACCGCCTGGCCGTGGTGGTCGGGGTAGAGCCCGGTCAGCCCGGTGATGATGTCGCCCGCCGTGTGGGCTATCAGCGGCGTGTGGTTGCCGGCCAGCAGAGCGCCGTTCTGGCGCAGGAAGCCGTAGAGGTTGGGCATCTGCTCCAGGTCGGAGGGCACGTTGGGGTCGTCGCGCTGCAGGTGCACGTTGTCGAAGACCAGGTAGACGACGTGCTGGATGCCGTTGCCGAGCCGGCAGCCCCCGGCGGCGGAGGCACCGGGGGTGTGGGCGGGGCGGCTGAGGAGGGCCGAGGCGGCGGCGGCGGAGGCGAAGAACACGACCACCGCCGCGGCCAGGACCAGGATCGGGTTGGTCGCCAGCCGGCTCAAGCGGCGGCGGCTTCCAGCGTGGCCTCGAAGCCGGCCGCGGCCGGGTGTCCGGAGAAGGGCCCCACCGCGGGCAGCGTGCAGCCGGCCTCCCGGTAGCGCCGGACCACACCCTGCACCGCCTCCGGGCCTCCGATCCCGGCCAGCTCGTCCACCATCTCGTCGCTGACCTCGCCCCGCTCGAGCTGGTCGCGGAACCCGCTGGCGTCGAGCATCCGCCGGTAGAAGGGCAGGCCGGCGTAGCGGGTGACCGTGGGTCGGAAGGCGTCGCGGCCGGCGACCGGATCGGAGGTCAGGCAGGCGGGGACCGCCGCCACGATCTCGAAGCCGTGCGGGTCGCGGCCCGCCCGCTCCAGCCCCGCCTGCACGCGGGGCACCACCGCGTCCCGAACGTAGGCCGGGGAGCACATCCAGAGCACCACCCCGTCCGCGATCTCGCCCGCCAGCTCCAGCATCTTCGGGTTCAGCGCCGAGATCAGGATCGGCAGGTCGGGCCGGGCCGGCCCGCTGTAGCTCCAGCGGGCGGTGAACTGCTGCCCCTCGACGTTGGCGCGGCGGTCACGGAGGCCCGAGCGGACGATCTCCACGTACTCCCGCATCGCCTGCAGCGGCCGCTCCAGCCGGAGGCCCCACATCGCCTCCACGGTGACCTGGTGGCTGACGCCGATGCCCAGCCGGAAGCGCCCGCCCGAGAGCTCGTCCAGGGCGGCCGCCATCTGGACCATGAGCGCCGGGTGCCGGGTGTAGATGGGCAGCACGCCGGTGCCCAGGCCCACGCGCTCGGTCGCCAGGGCGTAGGCCGAAAGCGTGACGGCGGCGTCGCGGGCGTCCGGCAGCTGGGTGACCCAGACCGACTCGTACCCCAGCCGCTCCGCCAGCCGGGCCCGCTCCACGCCCTCGGCGAGAGTCCGCCCGGGAGGGTTGAACACGGCGACCCTGGGCACTGAGCAAGGAATATAGCCGGAGGCGAAGATATAGCCGTGGCCCAGGCTGAGGAGTGGGCGCGGCCCGAGGCCGCCTCCCCGGCGCGCTTTTTGAACCGGGAGCTCTCCTGGCTGGAGTTCAACGCCCGGGTGCTGGCGCTTGCGGCCGGCCCCGCCCGGCCGCTTCTGGAGCGGGTCCGCTTCCTGGCCATCTTCAGCACCAACCTGGACGAGTTCTTCGAGGTGCGGGTGGCGGGGTTGCAAGAGCAGGCGCAGGCCGGATTGGCCCCGGCCACCCCGGACGGCCTGCCCCCGAAAGAGCTGCTGGCCAGGATCCGGGCCCGCGTGGAAGAGCTGCAGGAAGAGCAGGCAGGCATCCTGCGGGGCTTGCTGAACGAGCTGGAGCTGGCCGGCGTCCGGCTGCGCCGGCCCGACGACCTGGAGCCCGCGCAGCGCGAGCGCCTGCACAGCTACTTCGAAGAGCGGGTCTTCCCGGTCCTGACCCCGGTCGCGATCGAACCTGAAACCCCGCTTCCCCACTTCTCCCACCGCTCCCTCAACCTGGCCGTCCGGCTGCGCGACCCGCTGCGCCGCGAAACTCACGTGGCCCGGATCAAGGTGCCGCCCCTGCTGCCCCGCCTGGTGCCGCTGCCGGGGGGCGACCTGGTGCCCCTGGAGCAGGTGATCGCCCACCACCTGCGGTCTCTCTTCCCCGGCATGGAGGTGCTCTCGCACCACCTCTTCCGCATCACCCGCGACGCCGACCTCGACGTGGTCGACGACGACGTCGAGGACCTCCTGGCCGCGGTCCAGACCGAGCTCAGCCTGCGCCGGGCTCGGGTGGTTCGGCTGGAGCTCGAGCGGCAGGCGCCGGCCGAGCTGCTGGAGCTGCTCGTGAAGGGGCACGAGCTGCGCCCGGAGGACGTCTACTTCGCCTCCGGCCTGCTCGGCATGGGCGCCCTGGGCGAGCTCTACCAGCTGGACCGGCCCGACCTCAAGGACGAGCCCTGGAAGCCCTCCACCCAGCCCGAGCTGCGCAGCCGCCGCGGCCGCCCGGCCGACCTTTTCAGCCTGCTCCGCCGCCAGGACGTGCTCCTGCACCACCCCTACGACTCCTTCACCACCTCGGTCGAGGCGTTCGTCGAGCAGGCCGCCCGCGACCCCCAGGTGCTGGCCATCAAGCAGACCCTCTACCGCACCTCGGGGCCGGCCAGCCCGATCGCCCGCGCCCTGGTCCGGGCGGCGGAGGAGGGCAAGCAGGTGGTCGTCATCGTCGAGCTCAAGGCGCGCGGCGACGAGCAAGCCAACATCGCCTGGTCGCAGGCGCTGGAGGAGGCGGGGGCGGAGGTGGTCTTCGGGCTGGTCAACCTGAAGACGCACGCCAAGATCACCCTGGTCGTCCGCCAGGAGGAAGGCCGCGTGCGCCGCTACGTGCACATCGGCACCGGCAACTACAACCCGCGCACGGCCGAGGCTTACGAGGACATCGGGCTGCTCTCGGCCGACCCCGACCTGGGGGCCGACGTCAGCGAGCTGTTCAACTTCCTCACCGGCTACAGCCGGCAGCGCCGCTACCGCCGGCTGCTGGTGGCGCCGGCCGGCCTGCGCGCGGGCATCCTGCGCCTGATCAAGCGCGAGTCACGCGCCGGCGGCCGGATCGCGATCAAGGTCAACAACCTGGTCGACCCCCAGATCATCGAGGCGCTCTACGCGGCGGCGCGAGCCGGAGCCGAGGTGGAGCTGGTGGTGCGCGGGATCTGCTGCCTGCGGCCGGGCGTCCCCGGCCTGTCGGAGCGCGTTCGCGTCCGCTCCATCCTCGGCCGCTACCTGGAGCACTCGCGGATCTACCGATTCGGGCAGGGCGCGCGAGCCGAGCACTACCTGGGCTCGGCGGACCTGATGCCGCGCAACCTGGACCGCCGCGTGGAGGCCGTCGTCCCGGTGGCCGACCGCGGCCTGAAGGCCAGGCTGGACCAGATCCTGGAGCTCAACCTGGACGACGACTCCCTGGCCTGGGAGCTGGGGGCCGAGGGGTCCTGGCGGCGGCTTCCAGGCGGCGGCCGGGTGGACGCCCAGCGCGACCTGATGGCGCAGGCACGGGCGCGGGGGCGGGGTGATTAGCACTCAGCTCGAACGGGAGCTGAAGCTGGGCGCCGGCCCCGGGTTCCGGCTGCCCCAGCTCGCGGG
>DATGVT010000312.1:0-1591 GCA_035300005.1 Candidatus Acidiferrales bacterium | reverse complement strand
GACGGCGGCGGCGGCCAGCGCCAGGCAAGCGGCGCCCAGGACGAACGGACGGAGGCTCAGGACAGGGTCCAGCGGCACCAGGTTCAGGTTGAGCCCGGCGTGGGTCACCAGCGCCACCGTGAGGGCGCCTCCGGTGTGGTTGTAGAGCCAGGCGATCAGCACGCTGGCTGAGACCAGCCAGAGGGCCACCGGCCAGAAGAGCGCCGGTCGCGCGCCCGGCAGGAAGAACGTCGGCAGGTGCCAGAGCGCCCAGAGCGCGCCCAGCAGCAGGGCGGCAGCCAGAGGCGGCGCCAGGCGCTGGAGACGGGGCAGGGCATAGCCGCGCCAGCCGTACTCCTCGGCCAGGGGCGGGCCCACCAGGCCGAGGCCGGGGGCCAGCTGCAGCCAGACGGC
Organism: Candidatus Acidiferrales bacterium; assembly: GCA_035300005.1. GTDB lineage: Bacteria > Chloroflexota > Dormibacteria > Dormibacterales > Dormibacteraceae > DATGVT01. The sequence continues at coordinate 1,198 of DATGVT010000312.1, read as the reverse complement.
GGGAGCGGAGCCCCTCAGCGCAGAGTCGGCGGCCAGGCCGGCCAGCAGCGCGACGCTGGGCAGCAGCAGGCCGGCCAGGTACCAGGGGCTGAGCGGCCAGCGCAGGATCTGCCGGAAGAAGGCGCGGACGCCCGAGCGTCCGCTCTCCGCGCCCACCATCAGCGCCGCGGCGACGGTGGGCGAGATCCAGCCCAGCCCGTAGGCGGCGAGGTGCCAGACGGTGGCGAAACCGCCGGCGGAGATCACCAGCAGCTCCGCCGACCAGGCGGCCGCGAAGGCCAGGGCGAAGAAGGCCAGCAGCCGGGTGGTCAGAAAGCCTCCTGTGCCGGCTCGGGCATCGCCCCCGAGCCTACTGGAGTCGTGCGGCGACGACGATCTCGGCCAGCGCCTCGATGAACTCGGGCCGGTCGTTCAGGGAAGCGGTCCGGCGCAGCTCGAGGCCGCGTTTCCGGGCGAAGCGCTGGGCCTCCACGTCCAGGTCGTAGAGCACCTCCAGGTGGTCGGCGACGAAGCCGATCGGGCAGACCAGCACCCGGCGCGCGGCGGAACGCTCGACCGCCTCCAGGAGGTCGGGGCCCAGCCACGGCTCGCCGGTCGCGCTGGCCGACTGCCAGGCGATCTCCCATTCCGGCAGCCGCATGCCCTCCGCCACCAGGCGCGCGCTCTCCAGCAACCGGTCCGGATAGGGATCCCCCTCGGCCACGATCCGGGCCGGCAGGCTGTGAGCCGTGAAGAACAGGCGGTCAGGCCGGAAGTCCTCCAGCGCCTCGCCGAGAACCGCGCGCACCGCCCGGATGAAGGCCGGATGGTCGTGGAAGCCGGGGATGAAGACCAGCTCTCCGGCCCAGGCCTCGCGCAGGGCGTGTTCGTAGCCGCCCGTGCTGAGCCGGGCGTAATGCGGGGCCAGCGACAGCCCCACCAGCCGCTCGGCGCCCAGCCCGCGGGCCGCCTCGACCGCCTCCGCGATGAAGGGCGGGGCGTGCTTCATACCGACCAGGACCGGGATCCCCAGCCGCTGGGCGAGCGCGTCCGCCTGAGCCCGGGTGATCCGCTCCAGGGGCGACCAGCCGATCGCCCGGTAGCGCTCGACCAGCTCCCGCACGGCTGCCGGCGCCGGCCGCCGGCCGCCGCGGATGTGGGTGTAGTAGGCCTCCACCGCCGACTCGCCGGCGGGGCTGCCGTAGGCCATGGCCACGAC
>DATGVT010000311.1:0-2841 GCA_035300005.1 Candidatus Acidiferrales bacterium | reverse complement strand
CCACGAGGCCTTTGTCGCGGCCGGCCGCGGGGCGGAGGCCGATCAGCTCCTGGAGGCGGCGGCCGGGGGCCCCTATCAGGACGCGTTCTATCACCGGATGCGAGGCCGGTCGGTGGTGGGGGCGGGCGCCCGCGAAGAGGCCGAGGCAGCGTTCAGGCTGGCGCTGAAGGGGTTCGAGGACGCTGGCTACCGGCTGGAGGCGATCCGGACCCGCCTGCTGCTGGCGGAGGTCATCCGAGACGAGGCGATGCGGGACTCAGCCCGCTCCCAGGCCAGGGCGCTGGGCGCCTGGCTGCTGGCCGGCGAGCCCCTGCCGGAGGCGGGGATCGCGGTGCGCCACGGTGGCGAACGGCTGGTCACGGTGCTCTTCGCCGACGTGCGCGGCTACACCGAGCTCGCCCGCCGGCAGGCGCCGGCCGAGCTGGCCGACCAGGTGGCGGCTTTCCAGCGCTGGGCCAAGCAGGAGGTCGAACGGCATCACGGCCTGCTGGACAAGTTCGCCGGCGACGCCGTGATGGCGACCTTCAACGCCGGCGGGGCTCGTCTCGACCACTGCACCCAGGCCGTGCAGGCGGCGCTGGCCCTCTCCGCCAAGGCGGCCGCGCTCGACCTCCAGGTCGGCTGCGGGATCGCGGTCGGGCCGGCGGTGGTGGGTGAGCTGGCGGAGGGCGCCAACCCGAGCGTGCTCGGCGAGGCCACCAACCTGGCTTCCCGGCTGCAGGCGGCGGCGGAGGCCGGTGAGCTCCTGCTCAGCGACGAGGCGTACCGGCGGGTGGCGGAGTACCTGGGCGGCCAGGGCCTGGAGGCGGCGCCGCGAGAGCTGAGCCTGAAGGGCTTCGACGAACCGGTCAAGCCTTACGGCGTCAAGACGTAGACAGCCACCAGTCGGCTGCGTTCCAGACGTCCACGCCCAGCGCCGGGTTGGCGGCGAAGTTGTGCAGGCGGTTGGCAACCTGTCGCACCACCGGCCAGTCGAAGAGGGGGATCGTGCAGCGGTACGCCAGCCACTCCCGCTGCACGGCCAGGTAGGCCCGGCGGCGGCCTTCGGGCTCCAGCGTGCCCGAGCCGGCCGCCAGCTGGCGGTCGAGCTCGGGGTCGCGGCAGCGGTTCCAGTTCAGGCCCCCGGGCGCCGAGTCGCTGGGGATCTGCCCCGAGCTGCCCACCGGGGCCCAGCTGCCGGGATCCGGCAGCCAGGAGTTGGAGAAGAGGGTCATATCGAAGCCCCCGGTGGCGTTGACCCCGCCGTCCCGATAGGACGCGAAGAAGATCGCCCGGGGGCGGCAGTCCGTGTGCACGACCGCCCCCACCGCCGACCACTGCTTCTGGAGCTCGGCCAGCTCGGCCTGAACCAGCCCTGAGCCGCAGACCCCGCGCAGGCTGAACTCCAGGCGCCGTCCGCTCTTCGCCCGCACCCCGTCCCCTCCCGCCTTCCAGCCATCCGCGTCCAGCAGGCGCCGAGACTGGTCCAGGTTGGCCGTGGCCGGGATCAGGCCAGGCTCCGCGTACTCCCTGAGCGCGCTCGGGTACAGTCCGGCGCTCGGCTGGCCGGCGCCGGCCAGCGCCTGGTTCACGATCGCCCTGCGGTCCAGGGCCTGATCCAGGGCCTCCAGCAGCTGGCGGTCCTCGCCCTGCGCGCTGGCCCAAGGCGGGAAGCGGTGAGTGTCGGTGTTCTGCCCGTGGTTGGGGTTGAGGAACTCGTTCCGCAGGCCGGTGTAGACCTCGGTGCTGAAGCCGCTCATGGCCCGCAGGGCGTCGAGATCCTGCGGTCCCAGGTGGAAGCCGAGGTCGGTCTCGCCGGCCTTGAGACCCTCCAGCATCGCGTCCCTGGAGCCGTAGATCTTGTAGACGACCTTCTCCAGGTAGGGGGCGTGCGTGAAGTAGGCGCGCGTTCCCTTGCCCGCGTAGGCGCCGGGCGCGGAGCGGCCGTCCGCGTAGTGCGGGTTGGCAACCATCGTGATCCGCTCTTCGGGCACCACCTCGGCGACCCGGAACGGACCCGAGGTGGCGTCCGGCTTCTTGAAGAAAGCAGCCGACGCCCACTGCGCGTGCGCGACCGCCGCCAGCCGGTGCTTGGGCATGACCCAGAACTGGGGCCCGAGCTGCAGGTAGGGCGCGTAGACGCCGCTCGGCATCTCGAGCGGGCTCCCACAGCGGCCGCGGGGACCGGGGGCGAAGGTCCAGAGCAGGTCCGTGTCGGAGAGCTTCCCCATGGCCGCGATGTGGTCGAGGCCGCTGGTCTCGGCGGCCGCGGTGGCGGGGTCGCAGATCGCCTGCCAGGTGAAGATCACGTCCTCGGCGGTCAGCGGCTCGCCGTCGCTCCAGGCCAGCCCCGGCACCAGCTTGACGGTCACCGTCATCGAGGTGCCGTCCGCGCCCAGCCTGACGTCGCCGTTCTCCAGGGTGGGCACCTCCCGGACCAGGTCGGGGTACGGCCGGAGGTCGGGGTCGAGGCCCCAGAGGGGCGCGAAGAGCAGCGAGCCGGCCCGGAGGTCGGTCTCCGCCGCCGCGCCGATCACGTCCAGGGTGACCGGGAACTCCCAGTCCGAGAACACGGCGGTGCCACCGATGTGTCCGGGCGCCTGGGGCTGGTAGCTGCCCGGCGGAGGCTTCGGGAGGGGGCTGGGCGGCGGCTGGCCCGGGCTGCAGGCGGCCGCGGCCAGGAGGCAGACCGCCGCGCGCAGGCGTGCGAGGGGAGCGCGGGTAGAATTCAAAGACCGTGGCTCAGCCTAACGGCGAGGGCGTGGAGAAGGGCAGCTTCCGGGTCAAGGCAGGCCTGGCCCAGATGCTGAAGGGCGGCGTCATCATGGACGTCGTCACGGCCGAGCACGCCCGCATGGCCGA
>DATGVT010000310.1:0-2086 GCA_035300005.1 Candidatus Acidiferrales bacterium | reverse complement strand
CCCCGGCCCACCACTCGCCGCTCTTCCGGATCGACGAGTCGGCCCTGCAGGTCGGGGTCAAGATGCTGGCCGGGGCGGCGGCGCGGCTGGCCGCGCAGGTCTGACCGCGACCCCCGCGTAGCCTGCGCCAGTTGTGTCCGTGAGGAAACCGGAGGCCGCCCACCGAGGGCGAAGGCGGCTCTGCTGCCTTCATCGCCCGCTGATCTCATCGAAGGAGGGAGGGTCCGTGGGGGGAACCATGAGGGTTCCCCCCGCGAAATGCTGATCGTCTTGGGCGGCCTGCTCGGGGTGGGCCTGGGGTTCGCCGCCGGCGGCAGCCTCCAGCGGCTGGCTTCCATCCGGCTGCGTTGGCCCTGGGTGGTGTTGGTAGCGCTCCTGGTCAAGGAGGTGGGCCTGTTCGGGCCGCTGGCGCGGTGGGACTACACGCCGCTTCTCTACGTCGCATCGCTGGTGCTGCTGATCGCCTGGACCGTGTATCACCGGGACGTCCTGCCCGGCATCCCGCTGGTCAGCCTCGGCCTGCTGATGAACGTGGTCGTGATGGCCGCCAACGGCGGCCGCATGCCGGTCTCCCCGGACCTGCTCAGCAACGCCCCGCCGGCGCTGATCGAGCAGCTGCACCGGACCGGCCACGTCGGCCAGTACGTGCTGATGACCGCCAGCACCCGGCTCGGCTTCCTGGGCGACATCGTCGCCTACCCCGACCCGGTCAGCCGGATCTTCCCACAGGCCTACAGCGCGGGCGACCTGGTCTCGCTGCTGGGCATGCTGGTCGTCGGCTATTTCAGCGTCCGCACCAAGCCCCTGGCGACACCCCCACCAGGCTCGGCTCCTAGCCCCCGCTGACCCGGTACGCTTCAGGTTCGCCTCACGCGCGCGGGCGTATAGTGGGCACCGCCTTGATCATCCTCTGGATCTTTGCGCTTTTCTGCGCGGCCACCGGCTTCGCCTTTGCCTACCTGGTGCTGCAGTGGGGGCTGGGGGTTTCCTTCCTCTACGGGCTGGCGATCCTGCTCGTGGTGCGCGGCCTGGTCAGCTACGTCCGCCACCGCCTGGTCCTCAGCGAGCGGCTGAAGGAGCAGGATGACGCCGACACCCGCACGCTGGAGACAAACCGGTACATCTTCTGGCGGCGGATCCTCGGCATCGCGATCCTGCTCGCCCTGTACTTCGCGGGCGCCTACTTCATGCTCGGCATCGGGCCTGCCGACGCAATGCTGGTTCTGCCCCAGCTGCTCTTCGTGGTCGTCCCCCAGATGGCCTACTTCCTGCTGCTGTTCCTGGCCCAGTTCATGCTCTTCTTCGGGCCGTTCCTACTCTTCGGACGCATGGGCCGGGAGACTCTGGAGCCAGGGGACGCCAACTACGACGTCAAGATCGAGGACGTCCGCGGCCAGAAGTCGCCCGTGCAGGAGATGGTCCGCATCCTGAAGCTGATGGAGCATGGCCGGAACTACGTCAAGGCGGGCGGCAAGCGCGAGCGGGGCGTGCTGATGGTGGGGCCGCCCGGCACCGGCAAGACCATGCTGGCCAAGGCGATCTCTTCCAGCCTGCACCTGCCGATCATCATCAGCTCGGGCGCCGCTTTTCAGGGCATGTTCATGGGCATGGACCTGGTGGCCGTCTTCATGATGGTCCGGGCCGCCAAGAAGAAGGCCAAGCGCTGGGGCGGCTGCGCCATCTTCATCGACGAGTTCGACGCGCTTGGGAACCGGCGCCAGGGCATGGGCGGCGGGGGCGGCGCCATGGGCGGCATGTTCGGCGGCGGCCAGATGGGCCTCAACATGCTCCTGGTCCTGATGGACGGCGTCGACAACCCGACCATGATGAAGCGGTCCTTCCGGCGCTTCGTCAACCTGACCATGGACGGTCTCTTCCTGCCCCGTGAGATCCGCGCCAACGGCAGCCGGATGTCGCTGCGCATCCCACCGCTGCAGGCGCCCCGCTACAACCTCTTCTTCATGGGCGCCACCAACCGCCCGGCGGTGCTCGACGAGGCGGTCACCCGCCCCGGCCGCTTCGGGCGCACGATCACCTTCCGGATGCCGACTCGCGAGGACCGCAAGGACATCGCCGCCCTCTACTT
>DATGVT010000309.1:0-1669 GCA_035300005.1 Candidatus Acidiferrales bacterium | reverse complement strand
CACTCCATCTCCGTCTTGCCGACCTCGATCGCCGACTGCATGCGGCGGTGGGCGCGGGCTGCCCAGTCGCAGCTGAGCTGGATGCAGGCCAGCTCCTGCGGCGACTTGACCCGCCGCAGCGACTCCACCAGCAGCTCGCCGTCCTGCGGGTCGGCCCCGGTCAGCTCTCCCAGGCGCGGCCCGCGGTATCCCCAGTAGGGCACGTAGCCGTCGTGGTCGGCGCCTGTGCGCGAGGGCCGGGCGCCGATGTCGCGCAGCGCCTTCGCCACCCTCTCCAGCGGGTGGCGGTCGCCCGGGTACTCGAAGTACACCTCGACCGAGTCCAGGCCGGGCACGGCCTCGGCGTGCTCCTTCTCCACCGCCGGCACCACCAGGCAGGAGTAGGCGTTGGGGCCGAGGACCACGGCGATCGGACGCTCGGTCGGGATGTGGTGGAAGCCGGTCAGGTAGGCGACCCGGGCCGGGTAGAAGACCGCCAGCGCGTCCAGCCCCGCCGCCTCCATGCCGGCCGCCACCGCCTCCCGGCGGTGGGCGTACTCGGCGGCCGCGATCTGCGGATAGGCGGGCGGGGCGGCTTTGGCCGCCTCCTTAGTACGCGGCAAGCTTGCGCATGGCGGCCGCGATCTTTTCCGGGTTGGGCATGAAGAAGTCTTCCTGGGGCTTGTTGAAGGGCATGCCCGGCACGTCCGGAGCCGCCACCCGCACCACCGGTCCGTCCAGGTGGTCGAAGGCCTCCTCAGCGATCACCGCCGACACCTCGGCGCCGAAGCCGCCGGTCAGGTTGTCCTCGTAGACGACCATCGCCTTGCCGGTCTTGCGCACGGAGTCCAGGATCGCCGCCTTGTCCAGCGGGGCCAGCGTCCGCAGGTCGACCACCTCGACGCTCACCCCTTCCTTGTCCAGCTGCTCGGCCGCCTCCAGGCAGTAATGGGTCATCAGCCCCCAGGCGAAGACCGACATCCCGGTGCCCTCGCGGCGAACCGCCGCCGGCCCGATCGGGACCAGGTGCTCGCCCTCGGGCACCTCGCCCTTGATCAGCCGGTAGGTCTTCTTGTGCTCGAAGAACATCACGGGGTCGGGGTCGCGGACGGCTGACTTGAGGAGGCCCTTGGCGTCCGCCGGCGTGCTGGGGATGCAGACCTTCAGACCCGGCACGTGCGCGTAGAAGGCCTCCACCGACTGCGAGTGGTAGAGGCCGCCGTGGACCCCGCCGCCGTAGGGCGCCCGGATGACGATCGGGCAGGTCCAGTCGCCGTTCGAGCGGTATCGGATGCGCGCCGCCTCGGAGACGATCTGGTCGAAGGCGGGGTGGATGAAGTCGGCGAACTGGATCTCGGCCACCGGGATCAGGCCGTTCAGCGCCGCCCCGATCGCGACCCCGACGATGCAGGACTCGGCCAGCGGCGTGTCCAGCACCCGGGCCTCGCCGAACCTGGCGTAGAGGCCTTCGGTGGCCAGAAAGACGCCTCCCTTCTTGCCCACGTCCTCGCCCAGCACCCAGACCCGGTCGTCCCTCTCCATTTCCTCGGCCAGAGCTTCGCGGACGCCCTCGATGAGAGTCTTAACGGCCATCCCGCTAGCCAGGCTCCCCGAACACCAGCGAGACGGCGTCCTCCGGGTTGGGCAGCTGCGCCGCCTCCGCGGCCGAGACCGCCTGGTCCACCTCAGC
>DATGVT010000308.1:0-6863 GCA_035300005.1 Candidatus Acidiferrales bacterium | reverse complement strand
AGCGAGTGCCCCCGGTAGTCGCGCGAGATCCGGCGCGCCAGCGAGCGGACGCGGCTCTCCAGCTCGGTCGGCGAGATCAGGATCTGCTGGATGTCCTGCTTGCGGATGTGCTGGACGTCGAGGATCCCGTAGCCGGCCTGGGCCAGCAGGTGCTGGTAGTCCTTGCGGTAGAGCAGCTTGATGTTGACGTCGGGATAAAGCTCCCGCAGCAGCCTGAGCTTGCGGTTCTTGGGCGTGACCAGGCTCTGCTTCATGGTCGTGAGCTCGACGTAGAGGTCGTGCTCGGGCAGGTAGAAGTCGGGCGTGAACATCTCGGTGGTCCGCTCGCCGTCGGACGCGACGGGGAAGGAGACCGGCTCGTAGACCCAGCGGATCCGGTAGTAGTCGAGAAAGCGCGCGAACTCCTGTTCGGAGGGATGCGCGAACTGAACGCGGGCGTGCCGGGGGCCGCTGCGCCCGATCAGGCGCGACTTCTGCTTGACCGGCCGGCGCCACGTAGCGGGAACGTTGATCATGGCCGACGACGCCAAGGCTGCAGAGCTGATTGTAACCTCAGCCGTGGGAGGAGCCGCAGGCATGGAATCGCAGCGGGCGCGCATGGTCGCCGACCAGCTGCGCCCGAACGGGATCCACGACGAGCTGGTGCTGCGGGCCCTGGCCGAGGTGCCGCGGGAGGAGTTCGTGCCCCCGGCCGCGCGCCGCCACGCCTACGACGACCGCGCGCTCGGCATCGGCTGGGGCCAGACCATCTCCCAGCCGCTGGTGGTGGCGGCCATGACCCAGGCCCTGCAGCCGGGACCCGACGACACCGTGCTGGAGGTCGGCACCGGCTCCGGGTACCAGGCCGCTGTGCTCGCCCGGCTCGCCCGCCGCGTGCTCACGGTGGAGCGCGAGCCACAGCTGGCCGAGCGGGCGGCGGCGACCCTGAAGCGGCTCGGGTTCGACAACGTGGAGGTGGCGGTGGCCGACGGCAGCCTGGGCTGGCCACCGGCGGCCCCCTACGCCGGCATCCTGGTCGCCTGCGCGACGCCCAGCGTGCCGCAGCCCCTGCTCGACCAGCTGCTGGACGGGGGGCGGCTCGTGATCCCGGTCGGCCACCCGGCGGCCGACCACCAGGACCTCCAGGTCATCACCCGGCGGGGCTCACAGACGCTGGTCCGCTCCTTGTTCCCGGTCCGGTTCGTGCCTCTGCGCTGAGCGCAATTTCCCTCCCCGCCTGCGGGGAGGTAGGGAGGGGACGGGGTCACCGTGTTGGCGACGCCGAAGCTCGCGGCGACGCCGTCGGCGAGGCGCCCGGCGACGGTGAGGGCGTAGCGGTGCCGCTGGTCAGGGCCGCCAGCCGCTGGAGCACCTGGCCGAGGAGGTCCAGCTCCCGCCCGAAGGTGGCGAAGTCGCCTGCTTTCAGCGCGGCCAGGGCCAGCTGGTAGTGCTGCAGCGCCTGCTGGGCGAGGTCGGCCACCTGGCCCCCGGCCTGCGGCGGCAGGTTGCCGGGCGGCGGGGGCGGGGCCGCCTGGCCGGTCAGCTGCTCCAGGGCCCCGGCCAGGGTGTCCGCGTAGGCGATCGTCTGGGCGTCGGCCAGGATCACCTTCTTCAGCTCGGGCAGGCTCTGGGCCTGGCTCGCCTTCAGGTAGACGGGCTCGAAGTAGAGAAACGAGTCGCCGACGGGCACTACCAGCAGGTTGCCCTGAACGATGGCCGAGCCCTCGCGGTTGAGCAGCGAGAAGTCCTTGGAGATGGTGGTGTTGGAGTTGATCCGGTTGGCGATCTGCTGCGGCCCGAAGATCACCTTGTCCTTGGGCAGCACGAACGACACCAGCTCCCCGTAGTGGGGGATGTCGTTGCGGGCGGCCAGCCAGGAGACCAGGTTCTGCTTGCCGCGGGGGGTGAAGGGCAGGATCAGGAGGTACTCGGCCTGCTGCTCGCCCGGCAGCCGCATGAGGACGTAGTAGGGCTGCAGGCGGTTCTGCGGCGAGGTGGGCCCGGTCTGCTCGGTGGGCACGTCCCAGACGTCCTCGCCCAGGTAGAAGACCCGGGCGTCGCTCACGTGGTAGGTGCGGTAGACGTCGGTCTGGATCAGGAAGAGGTCCTCGGGCGTCCGCAGGTGCGCCTGTAGGCCCCGGGGCATCTGGTCGAGCGGCTTGAAGAGCGTCGGGAAGGTCAGCTCCCAGGCCTTGATCAGCGGATCCTTGGGATCGGCGATGTAGAAGTCCGTGGTGCCCTCGTAGGCGTCGATCACGATCTTGACCGAGTTGCGGATGTAGTTCTCGCCGTCGGGCTGCTGCTGCGAGTAGGGGTAGGTGGAGGCCATCGTGTAGGCGTCCTGGATCCAGTAGAGCTTCCCGTCCACGACCACGATGTAGGGGTCGCGGTCCAGGGTCAGGAAGGGCGCGATCGCCTGCACGCGGTCCTGGATCGAGCGCCTGTAGAGCAGCTGGGTTCGATCGGTGATCTGGTTCGAGATCAGGAGGTTGAAGTCCGACAGGCGCAGCGACCAGAGCGCGCGGGCGGCACCGCTCATGAACACGCCGTGGGTGCCCTGGTAGCCGGCGAAGTTGTCCTGGGTGCCCGACGGATAGTCGAACTCCTGCCTCGCCGAGGGGGCGAGCACCCATTCGCCGTTGACCTCGCCGAAGTAGATGGCCGGCCGGTCCACCTTGAGAGGGCCGTTGGGCGGGATGTCCCCGACCACGTAGTCCGGCAGCCCCTCGCCCTTCACCGCGTTGACCGGGCTGGCCGCCAGGCCGTAGCCGTGCGTGTAGAGCAGCCGCTGGTTGACGAAGCCCGAGGCCTGCCGGGCCAGCTTGCCGGGCGCCAGCTCGCGGGCCGAGATCTCCAGCTGCTGGTAGCGGCCGGCGACCGTGTAGCGGTCGAGGTCGATGTCGTAGAAGGTGTAGTAGGTCCGGATGGTCTGCAGCTGCTCGTAGGTCTCGCTCAGGGGGCGGTGGTCCCAGAGCCGTAGGTTGTCGATGGTCACCTGGTCGTCCTGGATCGCCTTCTGGGTCAGGGGCGCCGAGCCGTTGTAGTTGCGGAGCGTGACCGAGCTCAACCCGAAGGCCTGGCGGGTGAAGGCGATCTCCCGCTCGATGTAGGGCTGCTCCTGATTGAACTCGTTAGGCGTCACCGCGACCCGCTGGATGGTGGCCGGGTAGAGAGCGCCGGCGACCACCAGCACCAGCCAGATCCCGACCGCGGCGACCGGCACCGCCAGCCGGCGCACCTGCAGGTTGGCGATCAGGACCAGGCCCAGCGCGAAGACGACGCCGGTCCGCAGGGCGGCGAAGCCGACCCGCACATTGGCGTCGGTGTAGCCCGCGCCCCAGACGTACCCGTTGTGCTCGTAGAGCAGGTGGTAGCGGCCCAGCCAGGTCGAGCCCGCGATGGCGATGGCGAGCAGCCCGAGCAGCACCGAGAGGTGGCCGATCGCGAGCGGTGTCAGCCGGAGGTCGAAGGAGTCACCTCGCCAGGTGTAGAGCGCGGCGCTGACCAGCAGGGCCATGAAGCCCAGGCCCAGGACCCAGCTGGCGAGCGCGTCCAGGAAGGGCAGCTGCAAGAGGTAGAAGCTGACGTCCTGGCCGAGGACGGGTTCGGTGACCCCGGCCGGGCTGGCGTGCATGAAGAGCGCGAGCGCCTGCCACTGCGACCCGGCGCCGCCGGAGAGGATCAGGGCCACGATCAGGGCGGCGACCAGACCGCCGGCGCCGGCCAGGGAGCGGATCACGGGCCGCCGGATGCCCACCGCGCGCAGGGCGGGACCGGCCCGGACGCGGAGCGCGATCAGGACGTTGCCGACCAGGTAGGCGAGGGCGATCCCGAAGCTGCCGGAGAAGAGGGCGGCCTGGAGGCCGACCCGGGTCAGGTAGACGTCCCGCAGCCCGAGCGACTCGTACCACTCCATCTCGGTCCAGAAGCCGACCAGGGGCGCCGCCAGGAAGAAGACCAGGAACGCGAGGCCGAAGAGGGCCAGCCCGACCCAGAAGCGGCGGGGCGGCCGCGGGATGCGCACCTCGGCGATCGGTCTCTCGAAGGGGCCGCGTTCGAAGGGTTCGAAGGGCCGGTAGCGCCTCCCCACCGCGGGGAAGCTTAGCTTCTAGTGGTAGGTGCGGGGATTAGCTGGACAAGGCGCGGCCCAGGCCGTCGAGGCCAAGGAAGGGGTGGCGCGGCGAGGAGCGCATCTGGAGGATGCGTGACGATGAGCGCCGGGCCCCCTGACGCCGGCATCGGCGCCCGGAGGGCGCTCGACGGAAATGGGCCGATGGATTGTCCAGCGGTTTCCCGGACCTACCACTACTCAGGGCCGGTGGCCGTTCCTCGCTACGCGGACCGCGCTGGGCTCGACGATGGCGTCGATCAAGCCCCAGGCCCTGGCCTCGGCGGCGCTCATGAAGAAATCGCGCTCGAACGCCTTCTCGACCTCCTCGACGGCCTTGTGGCAGTGACGGGCATAGATCTCGGCCATCGCCCGCCGCTGGCGGAGGATCTCCTTGGCGTGGATTTCGATGTCGCTCGCCTGCCCCTGGATGCCGCCCGTCCAGGGCTGGTGCAGGTGCACCTGCGAGTGGGGCAGGCCCATCCGGTGGCCGGCGGTGCCGCCGGCCAGCAGCAGGGAGCCTCCGCTGGCCGCCATACCAGTGCAGAGCGTGGCCACCGGCGACTTCACGTACTGCATCGAGTCGTAGATGGAGAGGGCGGCCATGACCGAGCCGCCGGGGCTGTTGATGTAAAGGTTGATCGGCTTCTCCTGGTCCTCGCTGTCCAGGAAGAGCAGCTGCGCCGTGACCAGGTTCGCGAGCTGGTCGTCGAGCGCGGCGCCGACGAAGACGATCCGGTCCTTCAGAAGCCGCGAATAGATGTCGTAGGCCCGCTCGCCGCGGCCGGTCGACTCCACCACCATCGGGATCTCACGCATCAGATGACCTCCTCCGGCCGGCGCATCTGGAAACCGATCGGCCGCCGCGCCGGCTGGGCGCTGGCCAGGTAGACGCCGAAGTGGGCCAGCGTGCGCAGGGCCGCCGGGTCCAGCGCGGCCGACGCCCGGCGCAGCTGCTGGCGGGGGTCGGCCGGCCAGGCCGGCTCCTGGCTGCCCAGCTCCTGCGCCAGCTGCACGTAGAGGTCGGCGGCCGGCACCTCCAGGGCGTGTCCCACGGCCAGGAGCAGCTCGGTCGAGATCTCCTTGCGGCCCCGCTCCACCTCGGACAGGTGAGCGGGCGAGAGTCCGGCCTCGGCGGCGACCTCCGTCAGCGTCCGGCCGCGCACCTCGCGGTGGCGGCGGAGCACGGCGCCGAGCGCCAGCCGAACCTGCTCCGGGGTTTCGCTCTGAGCGAACGACATCTGCCCAGAGCGAATCTTAGCTCATGGGGCCGGATGGATGTTCTGGTTCATCCGGAAGAGGTTGGAGGGGTCGTAGCGGCGCTTCAGCTCCTGGAGCCGTGCGTACTTCTCGGGCCCATAGGCGGCCAGGACCCGGTCCTGGCCCTCGTCCATCAGGAAGTTCACGTAGACGCCGCCGGTCGAATGCGGCCGCACCGCCGACCAGAACTCGCGGGTCCACTCGCGGTCGGCCTGGGTCTCGTCGGCCTCGGCCGTGATGCCGTTGACGTTGATCACGAACTGAGCGCCGCGCCCGTTGTAGGCGGACGAGGAGTCGGCAACCCGGGCGGCCTGTCCGCCGAGCAGCCAGAAGAGGGTGTAGGAGAGGGGTGAGCGCTTGCGCCAGGCGTGCGCAGCCATGACCTCGATCAGCTCGTCCGAGAGGCCCTGGAAGTACTCCGATTTCCAGTAGTAGTGCCAGCCGTGGAGCACGGTCGCGTCGAAGGTCGCCTGGTGCGTGGCATAGGGCTTGCGGGTGACCAGGTCCGCGGCCGGCGGGCCGAAGCTGCGCAATGGCTTCAGGAAGCGCTCGCCCTCGTCCAGGTCGCCCGACCAGCAGAGGACGATGCCGATGATCTGGGTGCCGCGCAGGTGCTCGGGGATGATGGGGAGGTTGGGCGCCGTCCGCAGGCTGAGCGTGGACGTGTACTCGTCCGGCGCCTCGGCCACGAACTCGCGGTAGAAGTGCATCACCTCGCGGGCCTGCTCCATCGGGTAGAGGAGAAGCCCGGCCAGGACCGTCGGCCCCATCTGGTGCACGCCGAAGGTGAAGCTGGTGACGACGCCGAAGTTGCCGCCGCCGCCCTTGAGCCCCCAGAAGAGGTCGGCGTCCCGGTCCTCACCGGCCCTCAGGACCTCGCCGGTGGCGGTCACCAGCTCGGCCTCCCGGAGGTTGTCACAGCTCATCCCGAAGCGCCGGGTCAGCCAGCCGAAGCCGCCGCCGAGGGTTAGCCCAGCGACCCCGGTGTGGGTGACGATGCCGCCCGGCGTGGCCAGGCCGTGGGCCTGGGTGGCGGCGTCGAAGCCGCCCCAGAGCGCCCCCGGCTGGACGCGGGCGAGGCGGCGTGCGGCGTCCACCTCGACAGCGTTCAACTGGGAGAGGTCGAGCATGAGGCCGCCATCGCAGACAGCGCTGCCGGCGACGTTGTGGCCGCCGCCCCGGATCGCGAACAGCATCCCCCGCGAGCTGGCGAAGCGCACCGCCGCCTGGACGTCCTTGGTGTCCTTCGGCCGGGCGATCAGTTCCGGCTTGCGGTCGATGCTGCCGTTCCAGATCTTTCGAGCCTCGTCGTAGCCGTCTGCGCCCGGGGTAAGAACCTGGCCGCCGAAGCCAGGGATGAGTTTGCGATCCATCACCTTCGCCATGGCGAGGATCATGCCCCAGCCAAGCCCGGGTTCCAAGAACAAAAACTGGACTTGCTTTTGATTCGGGCGCTGCCAGACTGCGCGCATGAGGACTGGCTACGGCCAGTACTGTCCGGTCTCCACAGGCGCCG
>DATGVT010000307.1:0-3998 GCA_035300005.1 Candidatus Acidiferrales bacterium | reverse complement strand
TCCAGCAGCGGCCCGACCAGCTCGACCGCCCGCGCCGGGTCGGCCCTCAGCAGGGTCGAGGCTGACGCCAGCCGGACTCCGGGATCCGGGTCCTGCAGTAGGGGCTCCAGCTCCCTAGCCGCCTCGCCCCCGCGAAGCTCGCCCAGGATCTCCGCCGCCAGCGCCCGCCTTTCCGGGCGCGCGTCGGAGAGCCCGGAGCTCAGAACGTGCAGCGCGGCGGCGTCGAGCCGCATGCCCCGGAAGGGCTCTGCCTCAGGCAGGAAGACCTCCGGCTGGCCGCTAGAGAGGGCATCCAGGAGAGCCGACAGGTAGCGAGCCCGCGCCTGCCAGACCGCGACCACGCAGAGCGCGGCGCTGACGGCTCCCACCGCGTAGAGCCCGGCCGGCGGCAGGGCCCGCTGGCCGAACAGCAGGAGAAGGCCGCCGATCACGGTCCCGGCCTGGGTGCCGATGCCGTCGATGAAGGCCCGGGCGGCGTCCCGCCTGCCGCCCGGGAACACGTTGAAGGCCGCGTGGTAGGCGGTCCCGGCTATCCCGTAGAGCCAGGCTATCTGCAGGAAGCGGAACAGAACCACCGGCCAGAAGCCGGGCAGCGCCAGCAGCACCAGGAAGCCGGCCAGGTAGAGGGCGGCGAAGGTGAGGATGGCGGACATGAGCCCGATCCGGGCGAAGAGGCGGTTGGCCAGGAAGAGCGAGACCAGAAAGGCCACGCCGGTGGAGCCGGCCTGGAACAGCCCCAGAAATCCGGCCAGGTCGTCGAGCTTCGGGAAGTGCCGCGTGGCCGCCGCCGCGAACGGGAAGGCCAGCGAGTAGAAGAGGATCGAGAAGAGCACGATGGCGGCCGCCAGCCAGCGCAGCATCGGCACCGCGCGCACGGTGTCGAAGCCGAGCCGCAGCTCGGCCGCCAGCGACCCGGGCGGCGCGGGCGCCTCTGGCCGAGTGGCGAGCAGCCGGCGTCCCAGCCAGAAGGCCAGCGCCAGGGTGGCGGCCCAGGCCAGCAGCAGGTTCTCGGTTTGCAGCCAGGCGGCCAGCGGATGGGTGGCCAGGCCGCCCAGGACCGAGCCCAGGACTCCCCCGGCGGCAAAGAGCGGAAAGAGCCGCTTCGCCTGGCGGGTGTCGCAGACGAGCCCGGCCAGCCCCCAGCCGACCAGGCCTTGCAGCGACGACATCACGTTCATCGCCAGCCAGCTGGCCGGGTAGACCCAGGGACCGGCCACCGCCAGCAGCACGCGGTCGGCCACCAGCGCCAGGGCCAACCCGGCGAGCAGGAGCACGTAGAAGCGGCCGCGCGCGCCCCGGGCCAGCGCGGCGCTGAAGGCGAGCGCCGAGACGACGATGCAGAAGCCGAGGGCCACGTAGAGCCCGGGCAGGCTGGCCACGCCAAAGCGCGCGAAGAGCAGGGCGTCCACCGCGTTGCCGCCCAGCGCGCCGCCGGCGGAAAGCAAGAGTGTGAGCGCGGCCAGCAGGACCACCGTCGGGCGCTCGCCTTCCCGCACCTGGAAGAGCCGGGCCAGGCGGCTCACCGCCGGCGCTTGGGAGGCGGCCGCTTCTTGCTTGCGGGCCGCAGCACGGCCAGCGGGATCCCGGCCAGCACGACGATCAGGATCGCGATGGCGATCACCACCGGCAGCGTCTGGCCACCGCCGACCCGCGGCGAGTTGGGCGGCGGCGTTATGGACGAGGAGAAGCCGGCCAGGAAGTAGCCGAGGGTCGACGCCTTGGCGGAGATCACGTACGCCTGCGCCACCGGGTTGGCGCCCAGCGACGTCCAGGTCATCTTCTCCGTGTCGGCGAGGTAGATCTCGGCCGGCGGCGGGATCTGGTCCGAGTAGCGCAGGTCGATGTTGGCCGGCTTGACCAGGGTGGCCGTGGCCTTGATCTGGTAGACGTTGGTCTGGACCTTGATCCCCGCCGGGTCCGGGAAGTCGGTGACCGGCTTGATCGTGAGCACGAGGCTGGTCTGGCCGGGTGCGATCTGAAAGGAGCCTGGCAGGAAGCTGATCTGGACCTGGCCGTCGTCCGTGAACGCCGTGGCGGCGTCGCTCTGGCCCCGGTTGACCTTGATCGTCAGCTGGCCGGAAAGTGGCGGCTGGTTCCCCTGCCGGAGCTGCGGCGGCGGCGAGCTCCAGCGGTAGGGCTCCGGTGGCGCGATCCCGTCGTAGAAGCCGGGGGCGGCGGTCCACGCCGCCAGCGGATAGAGGGCGGCCGCCAGACCGACCAGCGCGAAGCGGCTCACAGGGCCAGGTCGGCCAGCACGTGGCCGAGGATGGGCGCCACCAGGTCCCGTGCCGCCCAGCGCCAGGCCGCCAGCAGCAGCCCGGCGGCGGCCACCGGCACCAGGAACGCCGGCGGATGCGAGAGCGCGTGCGCCGCCACAAAAGCGAGGGTGCTCCCGGCGACCGCCAGCCGCGCGCCGCCGAGGTCCTCGAGGGCGGCGTAGAGGGCGCCTCGGAAGGCCACCTCTTCGCCCACCGAGACCAGCAGGGCCGCCCCCGCCAGAGCGGCCGGAAGGATTGGCAGGGCTGGGCTTCGGCTGGCCGCCGGCAGCAGGAGGACGATCCCCAGGGCAAGGCCACCGAGGAGCCGGGCCGGGAGCCGGGAGGTGCCCAGGCCCAGGCGAGCCGGCGGGTAGGCGGCCGCGGTCAGGCCGAGGGCCAAGCCGCCCAGGACCAGCGCGGCGGCGGCTAGGCGAGGGTCGCGGGCCGCCAGCACCCGGGCCCATTCGACGGCGATGGCGAAGCCGGCGATGACCGCCGCCCTGAGTGCGGCCGGCGCGGCGGCGGCGATGCTCACCGCCCCAGATTATTCGGAAGCTACAGTTCGGCCGTGCGCACGCTCGAGGTGCTCTACGAGGCGGCGATGCTCCCTGAGTCCGAGCTCACACCTCGGCTGCGCCGGCTCTACGGCGGCGGTCTGGGGTTCCGCGGCAGCCTGGTCTACGCCAACTTCGTGGAGTCGCTGGACGGCGTGGTCGCCTTCCCTGACCCGGCCGTCTCCTCGGGTCCGACCATCTCCGGCCGCAGCCTGGAGGACCGCTTCGTGATGGGCCTGCTGCGCGCCTTCGCCGACTGCGTGCTGATCGGCGCCGGGACCATGCGCGCCGACCGCGGCCATCTCTGGACGCCGGCCCACATCCTGCCCGCGCTGGCCGCCGATTACGCGCGCCTGCGCCGGCGCCTGGGCAAGCCGGCCGACCCCCCGCTGGTCGTGCTGACCGCCAGCGGCGACCTCGACCCCGCCGAGCGCGCCGTGCGCAAGGGAGTGCTGGTGCTCACCACCGAGGCGGGCGCGTCCCGCCTGCAGGGTCGGCTGCCGGCCGGGAGCCAGGCGGTGGCGCTGGGCACCCACGAGGTGGATGCTCGCCGGGCCATCACCTACCTGCGGCGGCGCGGCCATCGGCTGGTCCTCTGTGAGGGCGGCCCCCACGTGATCGGGCAGCTGCTGCGGGCCCGCCGGCTGGACGAGCTCTTCCTGACCCTGTCGCCCTTGCTGGCGGGGCGGGATCGGGAGCCCCGGCCGGGGTTGGTGGAGGGCCTGGAGCTGCTGCCGGAGGTCGCGCTGGCCGGGAGGCTGCTCAGCCTGCGGCGGGCGGACTCCCACCTCTTCCTGCGCTACACCATCCCCCGTCGGGGAGGGACCTAGCCGAGGCGCTCCGGCGCCGAGTACACGTTGAAGCGGTCGCCACGCAGGAAGCCGACCAGCGTCTGGCCGAAGCCCTGGGCGGTGGCCACGGCCAGGCTGCTGGGCGCACCCACGGCGGCCACCAGGGGGATGCCGGCCGCCACCGCCTTCTGCACGATCTCGTAGCCGGCCCGGCCGCTCACCGCCAGCAGCGACTCCGAGGCCGGCAGCGCACCCTCCAGCAGCAGCCGGCCCACCACCTTGTCCACGGCGTTGTGGCGGCCGACGTCCTCCCGCAGCAGGCGCAGGCGCCCGTCGAGCCCGAAGAGGCCGGCCGCGTGTAGGCCGCCTGTCTGCTCGAAGACCCGCTGCTGCGA
>DATGVT010000306.1:0-4466 GCA_035300005.1 Candidatus Acidiferrales bacterium | reverse complement strand
ACCATGCTCATCAACGCGCCGGCCGACCAGAAGGTGGCGTTCGATCACGTCGTGGAGATCGAGACCGGCGGAGCGTCGCCGCCGCCCAAGGTGATCAAGGCGATGAGCGCAATGGGGTTCCGCGTCACGCACCTCTACGGGCTCACCGAGGTGCACGGCCCGTCCACGCTGTGCGTGTCGCAAGAGGCGTGGGACCGGCTGTCCGAGGACCAGCGGGCGGCCCAGGTGGCCCGCCAGGGCGTGCGCTACCCGGTGGTGGAGGGCCAGATGGTCGCCGATCCGAAGACGCTCAAGCCCGTGCCTGCGGACGGCAAGACCATGGGCGAGGTGATGCTGCGCGGCAACAGCGTCATGCTCGGCTACTTGAAGGATCCCGCGGCCACGGCGGCGGCGTTCCGCGGCGGCTGGTTCCACACCGGCGATCTTGGTGTCCAGCATCCCGACGGCTACATGGAGATCAAGGACCGCCTGAAGGACATCATCATCTCGGGCGGGGAGAACATCTCGACCATCGAGGTGGAGCAGGCGATCGCCAGCCACCCGGCCGTGCTGGAGTGCGCGGTGATCGCGGTGCCCGACCAGAAGTGGGGCGAGGCACCGAAGGCGTTCGTCACCCTGAAGCCGGGACAGAACGCGACCGCCGCGGAGATCATCGAGCATGTCCGCTCGCGCATCGCGCGCTTCAAGGCGCCCCGCTCGGTGGAGTTCTCCGAGCTGCCCAAGACCTCGACCGGAAAGATCCAGAAGTACGTGCTCCGCGAGCGGGAGTGGGCGGGGCGGGAGAAGCGGATCAACTGACATCCGAGCCGGGCGGGCGGCGGCTCGGGCTCTCGATCCCGCTCGAGCAGGGCCGGCTGGAGGACCTGCCGGCGCTGGTGCGCGAGGCCGAGGAGTTCGGCTTCACCGACGCCTGGAGCATGGAGGTCAACCGCTACGACGCGTTCTCGCCGCTGGCGGCGGCGGCCGCCGTTACCGGCAGTCTTCGCCTGGGCACCGCGATCGCGCCCGCCCTGACCCGGCCGGCGGGCTTGATCGCGATGGAGGCGGCCGGGCTGGCCGCGCTGGCTCCGGGCCGTTTCGTCCTCGGCCTGGGCTCCTCTACCCAGGTGGTGGTCGAGTCGTGGTTGGGCGTTGCCTTCCAGCCGCCCCTGCAGCAGGTCCGAGAAGTCGCGCTGGCTGTGCGGCGGCTGCTGTCCGGGGAACGGTTGGGGAACCTGAGGCTGGCGTCGCCGCCTGAGCAGCCCGTACCCATCTACCTGGCGGCGCTCGGCGACCGCATGCTCCGGCTGGCGGGCGAGCTGGCCGAGGGAGTGATCTTCTTCCTGGCCGGCCCGCGGATCATCCCGCGGCTGCTGGAGGGCGTCGGCAGGCCGCTCGACTCAGTGGCCCGCATCCCCGTCCTGCTGGGCGAGCCCACCGAGACCGCTGCCACCGCCCGCCGGCTGCTGGTCGCCTACGCGCTGGTGCCCTACTACGCGCGCTTGCTGGAGCGGCAGGGCTTCGCCGAGGAGGTGCAAGCGATCGCGGAGCTCTGGCAGGCAGGCGACCGGGCTGCGGCGCCGGGCCAGGTGTCGGATTCCATGCTGGCCGAGCTCGTCCTCCGCGGAGACGTCGAGCAGGTCGCCGAGGGGGTCGGGCGCTACCGGGCGGCCGGCCTGGGGACCCCGGCGTTGGCTTTCGCCGGCGGCGGCGACCTGAGGCCGGTCCTGAAGAGCCTCACAGATCGGCTAGGATGTTGATAGCGATCGCTCTAGGAGTGATGACTTGAAGGGTTGGAAGCGGGGCGGAAAGTACCAGGACGTCGTCTACGAGACCCTGGACGAGGGCCAGATAGCCAAGATCACCATCAACCGGCCGGAGGTCCGCAACGCCTTCCGGCCCACCACGCTGTTCGAGCTCTCCCAAGCCTTCAACGCCGCCCGCGACGACCCCCGGGTGGGGGTGATCATCCTGACCGGCGCCGGCACCCAGGCCTTCTGCTCCGGGGGCGACCAGCGGATCCGGGGCGACGACGGCTATCGAGACCCCGGCGGGGTGGGGCGGCTGAACGTCCTCGACCTCCAGATCCAGATCCGGCGCCTGCCCAAGCCGGTGATCGCGATGGTCGCCGGCTACGCCATCGGAGGTGGCCACGTTCTGCACGTCTGCTGTGACCTCACGGTCGCCGCCGACAACGCCCGCTTCGGCCAGACCGGGCCGAAGGTGGGCAGCTTCGACGCCGGCTACGGCTCCGGCCTCCTGGCGCGGATCGTGGGCCAGAAGAGGGCGCGCGAGATCTGGTTCCTCTGCGAGCAGTACGACGCCCAGCAGGCGCTGGACATGGGACTGGTCAACAAGGTGGTACCCCTCGCGCGGCTGGAGGAGGAGACGGTCGCCTGGTGCCGCCGCATGCTGGAGCTCAGCCCTCTGGCCCTGCGCATGGTCAAGGCCGGCATGAACGCCGCCGACGACGGGCTGGCCGGCATCCAGCAGCTGGCCGGCGACGCCACTCTCCTCTTCTACATGACCGAGGAGGCGCAGGAGGGGAGGGATGCCTACGTCGAGAAGCGCAGCCCGGACTTCTCGAAGTTCCCCCGCCGGCCTTGAACCGGGACTGACCCCGGGACGGGTCTGGTGGCTGGCCGCCCGGCCGGCCACTCTGAGCGCGTCCGTCTCGCCGGTGCTGATGGGCACCGCCGTCGCCGTCCACGAGGGGGGCACCCGGCTCTGGCCCGGCCTGGGCGCCCTGGTGGTCGCCCTCGCCCTCCAGGTCGGCACCAACTACGCGAACGACTACTCGGACTTCAGGCGTGGCGCCGACACCTCGCGGCGCCTCGGTCCGGTCCGCGCCTCGGCCTCAGGGCTGGTCCGGCCGGGCGCCGTCCGCAGCGCTGCGCTGGCCGCCTTCGCGGTGGCGGCCGCGGCCGGCCTGGCCGTCAGCCTGGCCACCGACTGGCGGCTGCTGCTGGCCGGCGTCGCCTGCGTCCTGGCCGGCTGGCTCTACACGGGTGGCCCGCGGCCCTACGGCTACCTGGGACTGGGCGAGCTCTTCGTCTTCGTGTTCTTTGGGCTGGTCGCCGCCGGCGGCACGGCCTACGTCAACCAGCTCCGCCTGAGCCCGCTGGCCGCTCTGGCCGGAGTCGCGGCCGGCTGCCTGGCCTGCGCCATCCTGGCCCTCAACAACCTGCGCGACCTCGACACCGACGCGTCCGCCGGCAAGCGCACCCTGGCGGTGCGCCTGGGCCGCCCGCGCACCCGCGGGCTGATCGCCGCCCTCTTCGGGGCGGCCTTCCTGGTCCCGATCGCGGCGGCGCTCGCCGCCGGCTGGCCGGCCCTGCTGCCGCTGCTCTCGGCGCCGCTGGCATTGGCCCCCCTGCGCGCGACGCGGGAGACGGCCGGCCCGCCCCTGGTGGCGGCGCTCCGGCGCACGGCGGAGTTGGAAGCCGTCTACGCGCTGCTCTGGGCGCTGGGCCTGGTCCTGTGACGGCCGTCGACGTGCGCGTGGAGCGGGTGGAGGTGGTGCCGGTGCGGGTGCCGGCGCGGATCGGCCCCGCCTACGAGGCGGCCCTGGTCAGCCTCCACGGCGAGGGCCTGGTCGGGCTCGGTGAGGCACCCGCGCTGCCGGAGCGGGGAGCTGGCCTGGCGGCTCTTGTCCGCGAGCTGGAGTCCGGAGAACCGGCGTCGCCCGCCGCGCGCTGCGCCCTGGAGACGGCCCGGCTGGACCTCCAGGCTCGCGCCGCCGGAGTGTCCCTGGCCAGGCTGCTCGCCGAGCGCCCCTGGCCGAGCGTCAACTGCAACGCGCTCGTCAGCGCGGAGCGGCCGGCTGAGGTCGCGGCCGAGGTCGAGACGCTGGCCGGGCGCGGCTTCTCGGTCTTCAAGCTGAAGGCCCGCAGCCGCGGCGGCACCGCGGACCGCGAGCGCCTGGGCGCGGCCCGGTTCGCGGGCGGCCAGCGGGCGCGGCTCCGCCTGGATTTCAACGGCCTCCTCGGCCCGGCCCAGGCCCTGGCGGCGCTGACCGGGCTGGAGGAGTTCGGGCTGGAGCTGGTCGAGCAGCCGCTCCCGGCGGCGGCGCCGGTCGCCGACTGGACGCGGCTCCAGGCCCGGGTGCCGGTGACGCTGGCCGCCGACGAGTCGCTCGCCCTGCCCGCGCTGGCCGAAGACCTGGCCGGACTCGGCATCGTGCTGGCGGTGAAGCTGGCCACCGTCGGCGGGCCGGCGGCGGCCCTGCGCCTGGCGCGGCTGGCCCGCGGCCCGGTCCTGATCGCCTCCTCCTACGAATCCGGCGTCGGCCTGGCCGCTGCCCTGCACACCGCCTGCGCGCTGCCCGCCGCGCCGCCGGCCTGCGGCCTGGCCACGCTGGACAGGCTGGACTCGGGGCTGGTCTCCGGAGCCGTCCCCGACGGCCCGCGCCTGCGGCTGCCCGACACGCCCGGCCTGGGTGTCGAGCTGGACCGAGAGGCCGTCGCCCGCTACCGGCTCGACAAATG
>DATGVT010000305.1:0-7281 GCA_035300005.1 Candidatus Acidiferrales bacterium | reverse complement strand
TCTGTCGCAGACCATGTTTCCGCGCGGCTCGGCGATGGGCAGGCTGGCGCCCATCGCGGCGGCCAGGGGTTCGTCGATCAGCCAGGCCTGCCGGGCGCCGGCCGAGATGGCGGCCTCGGTGACCGTGCGCCGCTCCACGCTGGTCACGCCCGAGGGCACGCAGATCATCACCTCGGGCTTGAAGAGGCGCTGGCGGCCCTGGACCCGGCTGATGAAGTAGTGGAGCATGCCCTCGGTCACCACGAAGTCGGCGATGGCTCCGTCCCGCATCGGCCGGATGACCTGGATCGCGTCCGGCGTGCGGCCGACCATCTCCTGGGCCTGGCGGCCGACGGCCAGGATGCGGGTGCCGTCGCGGTTGACCGCCACCAACGACGGCTCGTTGACGACGATGCCCTCGCCTCGGACGAAGATCTGGACGGTGCTGGTGCCGAGGTCTATCCCGATTTTCTTGGACAGCATCAATCGGCTCTGGTGAGTGGAGCGTAAGGCCCGGCTTCGCCGGGCCGTGTGAGTTGTCTCACTCGCCGACCGCCGTCGCGTTGCGTCGTCCGAGGAGGTCCGCGGGGGAACGCCTGGTTCCCCCGCGCTGGTTGGACAGCATCTACTCGTAGGTCCGGGCAGACGGTGCCGCCCGGGTCGAGGTGGTGGTGCGGATGATCTTCGCCCCCAAACCGGCCAGCTTGCCGGGCAGGTCCTGGTAGCCGCGGTCGACGTGCCAGGCGTTGTGGAGGACGCTGGTCCCGGGCGCGCAGAGCGCGGCCACCACCAGGGCCGCGCCCGAGCGGATGTCGGGGATCGCCGCCACCGTCGGCTGCAGGCGGGTCGGGCCCTCGACGATCGCGTGCAGCCGGCTCTCGACGGTGATCCTGGCCCCCATGCGGGCCAGCTCCTTGACGTGCTGGAACCGGTTCTCGTGCACGTACTCAGAGACGACCGTCGTGCCTTCCGCCTGCGTCATCAGGGCCATGTACTGCGCCTGGAGGTCGGTGGGGAAGCCGGGAAAGGTCCAGGTCGACATGTCAACCGGCCGCAGCTCGGCGCGCGGTTCGCGGGCGACCCGGATCCAGTCCTTGCCGGTCTCCACGTGGCAGCCGGCCTGCTCCAGCTTCAGCAGCAGAGACGTGAGGTCTTCGGGCGGGCTGCATTCGAGCAGCACCTCGCCGCCGGCGGCGGCGGCCGCGATGGCGTAGGTCCCCGCCTCCAGGTAGTCGGGAATCACCTCGTGGTCGGCCCCGCCCAGCCTCTCCACCCCCTCCACCACCAGGACGTCGCTGCCGACGCCGTGGATCTGAGCGCCCATCTTGGTCAGCAGCCGGCAGAGGTCCTGCACGTGGGGCTCCCGGGCGGCGTTGAAGATCTCGGTCCGGCCCTCGGCGAGGGCCGCCGCCATCAGGATGTTCTCGGTCCCGGAGACGGTTGGCAGGTCGAAGAAGACGCGCCCGCCCCGCAGCCGCCTGGCCCTGGCCACCAGCTCGGTCTCGGTCTCTTTGACCTCGGCCCCCATCTGCCTCAGCCCGCGCACGTGCTGCTCGTAGCGGCGGGCGCCGATCTCGTCCCCGCCGGGCCGTGGGATGGCCGCCTGGCCGAAGCGGCCCAGCAGCGGGCCCAGCAGCTCGATCGTGGCCCGCATGCGGGTGCCCAGCTCGGCAGGCACCGCCCCACCCTGGGCTCGGTCGCTGCGCAGGCTCAGGCCTTCCCCGCCCTTCAGCGTCCTCACCGAGACGCCGAAGCCGGTCAGGATCGCCCGCATCACCTCCACGTCCAGGATCCGGGGGACGTTGCTGAGGCGGACCCGCTCCCGGGTGAGCAGGGACGCGGCCATCAGAGGGAGGGTGGCGTTCTTGGAGCCGCTGACGCAGAGCCGGCCGCGGAGAGGCACGCCGCCGGTCACCTGGAGCACCTGATCGCGACGCCGCGCGGGGCGCAAGGGCACCTAGTGTCTCGAGGCGGGGGTTCGGTGCGAAAGTCGCGGCATCGGCGGCCGGTGCCAAGGCAGGGGTGGCGTAAGGAGGAGCCCATCGGTAGATGGGTGACGACGAGCGCCGGGCCCCCTAACGACGGCATCAGCGCCCAAGGCGCCCGGCCGCTGAGGCCGATGAATTTCCATCGAACTCCTGACTCGGGACACTAAAGGCTCGTACCTATCCTCTCCGCGCCGCCCGGGCCAGCCGCAGCCGCGCCTCGGCGATGGCGAGCGCCTGCTGCATCTCCACCTCCTCGGCCTCCGTCGTCACCCCTGCCAGCCTCTCGGCGGCCGCGCGGCGGGCGGCCTCGGCCCGCTCCAGCGAGATCTCTTCGGCGTGCTCGGCCACGTCGGCCAGCACGGTCACGCGCTCGGGCAGCACCTCCAGGAACCCACCGCCCACGAAAAGCAGCTCCTCCTGGCCGCCGCTCTGGATCCGCAGGGGCCCGGGCTCCAGGGCCGTCATCAGGGCCGCGTGGTGGGGCAGGACACCGAGCTCACCCTCCACGCCCCGCGCGACCATGAAGTCGGCCTCGCCCTCGAAGAGGCTACGCTCCAGCGAGACCACGCGGAGGTTGAACGGCACGTCTAGGCCCTCTCGCCTTTCTTGATCCGCTCGCCCTGCTCGCGCGCCTCCTCGATGCCGCCGACCATGTAGAAGGCCTGCTCCGGCAGGTCGTCGTGCTTGCCCTCCAGGATCTCCTTGAAGCCGCGCACGTTGTCGGCGATCTTCACGTAGCGGCCTGGGCGGCCGGTGAAGCGCTCGGCCACGAAGTTGGGCTGGCTCAGGAAGCGCTGGATCTTGCGTGCCCGGGACACGGTCAGCTTGTCATCCTCGGACAGCTCCTCGATGCCAAGGATGGCGATGATGTCCTGCAGCTCCTTGTAGCGCTGCATCGTCCGCTTGACCCCCTGGGCGGCGTCGTAATGGTCCTGGCCGACGATCCGCGCCTCCAGGAAGCGGCTGGTGGAGTCCAGGGGGTCGACGGCCGGGTAGATGAAGATCTCGGTCAGCGCCCGGTTGAGCGCAACCACCGCGCCCAGGTGGGCGAAGGTGGTCTGGATGGCCGGGTCGGTGTAGTCGTCGGCAGGCACGTAGATCGCCTGCACCGAGGTTACCGAGCCCTTGCTGGTGGAGGTGATCCGCTCCTGCAGCTCGCCCATCTCCGTGGCCAGAGTGGGCTGGTAGCCGACAGCCGACGGCATCCGGCCGAGGAGGGCCGAGACCTCGGACCCGGCCAGCATGTAGCGAAAGATGTTGTCGATGAAGAGCAGCACGTCGGCGCCCTCCACGTCGCGGAAGTACTCGGCCAGCGTGAGGCCGGTCAGGCCGACGCGGGCCCGGGCCCCGGGCGGCTCGTTCATCTGACCGAAGACCAGCGCGGTCTGATCCAGGACCTCGGCGCCCATCATCGAGTGGTACATGTCGTTGCCCTCGCGGGTGCGCTCACCGACGCCCGCGAAGACGGAGCGGCCCTTGTGCTCGTAGGCGATGTTCCGGATCAGCTCCTGCACGATCACCGTCTTGCCGGTGCCGGCCCCGCCGAAGAGGCCGATCTTGGAGCCCTTGGCGAAGGGGCAGAGCAGGTCGATGACCTTGATGCCGGTCTCCAGGATCTCGATCTGGATCTGCTGCTCGGAGACCGGCGGCGCCGTCCGGTGGATGGGCCAGCGCTCCTTCGTCTCCGGCGCCGGCTTGTTGTCGATCGGCTCCCCGATCACGTTGAACATGCGGCCCAGCGTCTCCGGACCGACCGGGACCGTGATCGGCTGCCCGGTCGCCTCCACGCGGTCACCGCGGCGGAAGCCGTCGGTGGAGTCCATGGCGATGCAGCGGACGGCGGAGTCGCCGACGTCCGCCGACACCTCGAGCACGACCTTGCGTCCGGCCTGGGTGTGGACGACCAGCGCGTCCATCAGCTTCGGCAGCTGGCCGGGCGCGAACTCGACGTCGACCACCGCGCCGATGACCTGGCTGACCTTGCCGTCGGTCGCCTTCTCTTCCTTTTTCGTCTCCCTCGTCCGCTTCGTCCCTTCCGTCCCCTTCGTCCCCTTCGTCGTCGCCATCAGTCGACTCCTCTTTTCACTCGGTGCTCCGCAGGGCCTCGGCGCCGCTCACGATCTCCATCAGCTCGGCCGTGATCGACTCCTGGCGCACCTTGTTGGCGAAGAGCGTAAGGGCCTCGATCAGCTCGCCGGCGGCGTTGGTCGCGTTCTGCATCGCGATCATGCGTGCCGAGTGCTCGCTGGCCTTGTTCTCCAGGACGGCCTGGTACACCTGCGTCTCCACGTAGCGGGGCAGCAGGGCGTCCAGGACGCGCTCGGGGTCGGGCTCGTAGATGTAGTCGGCGGTCGGCCCCCTCTCCCCTTCGGCGGCCTTCGGGATCTCGGCCGGGATCAGGGTCAGCACGGTCGCCTCCTGGCGCAGCGTGGAAACCCACCTCGCGAAGCAGAGCAGCACCGCGTCGGTCTCGCCCTTCATGTACTCCTCCAGGGCGACCGTTACCGCGGGCAGCACCTCCGCCACCCGCGGCCGGTCGGAGATGCCGCTGGCGTCCGCGACCACCTTGCGCCGGTAGCGGAGCAGGAAGTCGCGGCCCTTGCGGCCGAGGGTCACGAAGCGCTGGTCGTCGGGGTAGTTCTGGTTCAGGAACCGGGTCGCGGCCCGGATGTTGTTGGTGTTGAGGGCGCCGCAGAGGGCGCGGTCGGAGGTGACCAGGATCATCACCGCCCGCTTGCCCTCCCGCCGCTCCAGGAACGGATGCCGGTACTCGCTCACCCGCTCGGACGCGGTCTGCAGGACCTCCCTCATCTTCTCGGCGTAGGGGCGGGCGGCCTGCACCATCTCCTGGGCCCGCCGCAGCCGGGTGGCGGAGACGATCTGGAACGCCTTGGTGATCTTCTGCGTCGACTTGACGCTTCCGATCCGGCGCCGGATGTCCCGCAGCGACGGCATCTATCCGCTCTTCTTCTGCCGCGCCTTGGGAGCCGGCTTGGCCTCGGCCCCGGCCTCCGCCTCCGCCCGGGGCGCCGGGGCGCCGGGGCCAGGATCGGCCTCGGCTTGATAACCCTCCACGCCGAACTGGTTGTTGAAGGTCTTGAGCGCGGCGTCCATCCGCTTGAAGAGCTGATCGTCGATGGCCTTCTTGGCTTCGATCTCCTCGAGCACGCCCTGCCGCTCGGCCTTCATGAAGCGCGTCAGTCCTCTCTCCCACTCGCGCACGCGGGCCACCGCCACCTTGTCCAGGAAGCCGTGGGTGCCGGCGTAGATGGCCATCGCCTGCAGGGCCAGCGACACCGGCTCGTACTGGTCCTGCTTCAGCAGCTCGGTCAGGCGCTGGCCGCGCTCGATCTGGTCCCTCGTCACCTTGTCCAGGTCGGACGCGAACTGCGCGAAGGCCGCCAGGTCGCGGTACTGCGCCAGCTCCGAGCGCAGCTGGCCGGCCACCTGGCGCATGGCCTTGGTCTGGGCGTCGCCACCCACCCGGGAGACCGACAGGCCCACGTTCATGGCCGGCCGGATGCCGGCGTTGAAGAGGTCTGCCTGCATATAGATCTGGCCGTCGGTGATCGAGATCACGTTGGTCGGAATGTAGGCGGAGACGTCGTTGGCCTGGGTCTCGATGACGGGCAGTGCGGTCAGCGAGCCCCCTCCGTTCTCCTGGTTCATGCGCGCCGCCCGCTCCAGCAGCCGCGAGTGCAGGTAGAAGACGTCGCCGGGGTAGGCCTCGCGGCCGGGCGGCCG
The DNA here is from genome assembly GCA_035300005.1 of Candidatus Acidiferrales bacterium. GTDB lineage: Bacteria > Chloroflexota > Dormibacteria > Dormibacterales > Dormibacteraceae > DATGVT01. The sequence continues at coordinate 1,570 of DATGVT010000305.1, read as the reverse complement.
GCGCAGCGTCAGGGAGAGCTCGCGGTAGGCCCAGGCGTGCTTGGTCAGGTCGTCGTAGCAGCAGAGCGCGTCCTGGCCCTGGTCGCGGAAGTACTCGCCCATGGCGCAGGCCGCGTAGGGTGCGAGGTAGATGAGCGAGGCCGGCTCGGAGGCGGCCGCGGCCACGATGATCGTGTACTCCAGCGCGCCGTACTGGTCGAGGGTGGCGGCCACCCGGGCGATGTTGGCGGCGTTCTGGCCGATCGCGCAGTAGACGCAGGTCAGGTTCCTGCCCTTCTGGTTGATGATCGTGTCCAGCAGGACCGCGGTCTTGCCGGTCTGGCGGTCGCCCAGGATCAGCTCGCGCTGGCCGCGGCCGATCGGGATCATGGAGTCGATCGCCTTCAAGCCGGTCTGGACGGGCGTATCCACGCCCTGGCGGGTGATTACGCCGGGCGCGATCTTCTCGATCGGGCTGCTCTGGGTGGCCTTGATCGGGCCCTTGCCGTCGATCGGCAGGCCCAGCGGGCTGACCACGCGCCCGACCAGCTCGGGCCCCACCGGCACCTCCACGATGCGGCCGGTGGTGCGGACCTGGTCGCCCTCCTGGACGTGCTCGTAGGGGCCCATCAGTACGGCTCGGACCTGGTCCTGCTCCAGGTTGAGGGCGATGCCGTAGAGGTCGCCAGGGAACTCCAGCAGCTCGCCGGCCATGGCGTCGCTGAGGCCGTAGACCTGGGCCACGCCGTCGCCGACAGCGATCACACGGCCCACGTCGGTCGACACCAGCTGGGCGTCGAAGTCCTTGAGCCGCTGCTTGATGACCTCGCTGATCTCTTTGCTGCTGAAGCCCAAGGCTTACCTCCTCAGGTGGCCGCCAGCCGGCGGCGAAGCTGCTGCAGGCGGGTGGCCACGCTGGCGTCGTAGAGGCGGTCGCCGACCTGGAGGACGAGCCCGCCGATGAGCTCCGGATCGACCCTGGAGTCCAGCCTCACCTGGGCCCCCAGCCGGCGGCTGACGCGCTCGGCGAGGCTCTTTCGGTCGGCGTCGGATAGCGACACCGCCGTGGTCACCGTCGCGCGCAGCCGGCCGGCGGCCTCGTCCGCCAGCCGCTCGTACTCGGTCAGCAGGTCGGCGATGACGTCGCTCCTTCCGGCCTCGGCCAGGAGGCGGGCCAGGTTCTTGCCCTCCTCGCCCATCTCCGGCGTGGCCAGCTCGCCGACCAGCTCCACCCGCCGGGCGCCCGGCAGCGCCCGGTTGTCGAGCACCGCCTTCAGGCCAGGGTTGCTGAGCAGGTCGCGGACGGCCGCCAGCCGGCGGGACCAGCGGTCGACCTGGCCCTCCGCCTGGGCCAGCTCGAAGACCGCCTTCGCGTAGCGCCTAGCCGGGCCGCTCGCCACCGGCTATCTCCTCCACGGCCCGCTCGATCAGCTTGCGGTGCCGCTCGCCGTCGAGCGTCTCGCCCACCACCTTCTCGGTCGCCGCCACCACCAGGTCGGCGACGCTCTGGCGCACGGAATCGAGGGCCTGCTGGCGGGCGGTGTCGATCTCCCGCCGGGCCTGCTCGACCATCCGCTTGGCCTCCTCCTGG
>DATGVT010000304.1:0-4143 GCA_035300005.1 Candidatus Acidiferrales bacterium | reverse complement strand
CACGGTCGAGCTGGGGCCGGACGGGGCGCCGGCCCGGATCTCGAGCCCGCCCCTGCCCGGCCGGCTGGAACCGGTCGCGCGCTGGCTGGTCGAGCAGGACTGGTGGGACCGTCCGGTCGCCCGCGAGTACTGGAAGGCGATCTTCAAGGACAGCCTGCTCTGCGAGCTCTACCACGACCTGGAACGGGATACCTGGGTCCTCGAGCGTGTCTACGACTGAGGTATGTCCCTCCCCGCTAGCGGGGAGGGTAGGGAGGGGAAAAGAAGTGACCCCCGACGAGTCGCCTCTCAGGTCCCAGCAACTGCCTTGCGGCCTTCACCAGATCCTTTCGCGCGTATTCCTCGGGGGCCATCCACAAACGTATGTCGGTGTCGCCCCGCAGCGCAATCCTCAATTTCGTCGCCAGGCTACTCGGCGTAGCCGTCGGTGAACCCCTACGTCGAGCTCCACTGCCACTCCAACTTCTCCTTCCTGGACGGCGGCTCCCACCCCTGGGAGCTGGCACTGCGCGCGGCCGAGCTGGAGATGCCGGCCCTGGCCATCACCGACACCGGCGGCCTCTACGGGGCCGTCCGCTTCAAGCTCGCCTGCGACCGCGTCGGTGTGAAGCCGCTGCTGGGCACGACCCTGGAGGTGGACGGCAATCCCCTCGTCCTGATCGCCCGCACGCAGCGCGGCTGGTCGCACCTCTGCCGCATCACCACCCTGGCCCACAGGGACCAGCCCAAGGGCGAGGCCCGCGCCAGCCTGGAGCAGGTCGCCCAGCACCGGCGGGACCTGTTCTTCCTGACCGCCACCGAGGATGAGACCGGGCTGCGCAGCCTGCAGGAGACGTTCGGCCGCGAGAACGTCTTCCTGGAGCTGCACCACCACCTGCGGCCGGAGGACGCCTGGGTCTGCGACCTCCGCGCCGAGCTCGCCCGCCGTTGCCGCGCCGGCCTGGTCGCCACCAACGACGTCCACTACCACCTGCCCGCGCGGCGCCCGCTGCACGACGTGCTCACCGCCATCCGCCATCGCGCCACGCTGGATGAGGCGCGTGGCCGCCTGGCCCCCAACGCCGAGCACCACCTGAAGGGATCGCTGCGCCCGCTGCTGAAGACCTACCCCGAGGCCCTCGCCACCCCCTGGGAGCTGGCCCAGGAGTGCGACGTGAAGCTCGACTTCAGCCAGGTCCGCTTTCCCGGCTACCCGGTGCCGCCCAACGAGACGCCTTTCAGCTACCTCTACCAGCTCTGCCAGCAGGGGGCCCGGGACCGCTACCACCCGATCACCCCCGCCGTCGCCCGCCGCCTGCAGCGCGAGCTGGAGGTGATCGAGAAGACCGGGCTGGCCGAGTTCTTCCTGATCAACTGGGACCTGATGCGGTTTGCCCGCGAAAACGGCGTTCCCGGCCAGGGCCGGGGGTCGGCGGCGGACTCCATCGTCGCCTACGTGCTGGGCATCACCCGCGTTGACCCCATCGAGCACAACCTGCTCTTCGAGCGCTTCCTCCACGAGGAGATGAAGACCACGCCCGACATCGACATCGACTTCTCGACCGAGCACCGCGAGCAAGTCATCCAGTACGTCTACGAGAAGTACGGCTGGGAGCGGACAGGCATGGTCTGCAACGTGGTCACCTTCCGGCCGCGGATGGCGATCCGCCAGGTCGGCAAGGCGCTGGGCTTCAAAGAAGAGCTGCTCGACCGGCTGGCCAAGTCGGTGGACCGCTGGTTCACCGAAGACATCGAGGATTCGGTCGCCAGCTTTGTGCCGCCACCCGACCTCCGGCCCCAGAGCTGGCGGCACTTCATCAGGCTCTGCCGCGAGGTCCAGGGCTTTCCGCGCCACCTCTCCATCCACGTGGGCGGGATGCTGGTGACCGGGCAGCCGCTGGTGGACATCGCACCCACCGAGCCCGCGACCATGCCCGGACGGGTGGTCGTCCAGTTCGACAAAGACGACGTCGAGGAGCTGGGCCTGATCAAGATGGACATGCTCGGCCTGCGCACGCTGTCGGTGGTGGCCGAGTGCCTGGACCTGGTGAAGGAGACCAGCGGGCGGCGGCCGGACCTGGACACGCTGCCGCTCGACGACCGGCGCGTCTTCGAGATGTGCAGCGCCGCCGACACCATCGGCGTCTTCCAGATCGAGTCCCGCGCGCAGATGCAGACGCTGCCCCGGACGAAGCCCCAGTGCTTCAACGACCTGGTGGTCGAGGTCGCCATCATCCGGCCGGGGCCGATCCAGGGCAATGCCGTCCACCCCTACATCCGGCGCAAGCAGGGCCGCGAGCCGGTCACCTACGCCCACCCGCTGCTGGAACCGATCCTCAAGGACACCCTGGGCGTGATCCTCTACCAGGAGCAGATCCTGGAGATCGCCATCCAGGTCGCCGGCATGACCGCCGGCGAGGCCGACCGCTTCCGGCGGGCGATGAACAAGAGCCCGACCGGCGAGATCAGGATGACCTACCTGAAGGACGACTTCGTCAACGGCTGCCTGAAGAACGAGGTTCCGCTCAGGGTCGCCGAGGACCTCTTCCGGGCGGTGGAGGGGTTCGCGGCCTTCGGCTTCTGCCGCTCGCATGCGGCCGCCTTCGCGCGCACCTCCTATGAGACCGCCTGGCTCAAGCTCAACTTTCCGGCTCAGTACTACTGCGGGCTGCTCAACAACCAGCCGATGGGCTTCTACCACCCGAGCGTGCTGGTGGAGGACGCCAAGCGGCACGGCGTGCGGGTGCTGCCGGTGGACGCCAACGTCTCCGGCGAGCGCTGCCTGCCGGATGGGGCCGACGGCTTCCGGCTCGGCTTCAACTACGTCCGCGACCTGGGCTCAGATGGCCGGACGGCGATCGTCGCCGAGCGCGGGCGCGGCGCCTACTGCTCCTTCGACGACTTCCTGGAGCGGCTGCGGGGCGGGCCGCTGGGCCCTCGCGCCGTGCGCAACCTGGTCATGGTGGGCGCCTTCGACCGGCTGGGCGCGCCGCGGAGAGAGCTGCTCTGGGGCTGGCAGGAGCGCTGGCACGGGCACGGCCTGCGCAAGGGGGTGCCGCCGCAGCACGAGCTGCGCCTGCCGGCCGCGGCGCCGCCGCTGCCGCCCGTAGACGAGCTCGAACGCACGCAGCTCGAGTACCGGATCTCCGACGTCTCCACCGGCAAGCACCTGGTCTGGTTCTGCCGCCCGCAGCTGGAGAGGCTGGGGGTGATCGACAGCCGCGCCGTCGCGGCGGCGCCCGACGGGCGCCGGGTTCGGGTCGGCGGCCTGGTCATCACCCGCCAGGCGCCGTCCACGGCCAACCACATCCGCTTCTTCACGCTGGAGGACGAGTTCGGGCACGTCAACGTGACCATCAAGGCGGACGTCTACGAGCGCTACCGGCAGATCGCCAACCTGAGCGCGATCCTGGTCATCGACGGATTGATGCAGCGGCAGGACGGCGTGTCCTCGGTCCTGGCCGGCCAGATCCAGGGCTTCGAGGGCGCCTTCCGCGAGCACACCCGCTCGCACGACTACCGCTAGCTTTTAGACCAGGTACTTCCGGAACCACTCGATGGTCGCCACCCACGCCTGCTGCGCCTGGACCGGCGCATAGCGCGACCCGGTGTCGTTGTGGAAGGCATGGTTGACGCCGGGGTAGATGGTGACCTTGTGCGCCACCCCGGCCTTGGCCAGCTGTTCGTCGACCTGCCCTGAGCTGCTGGTGATGCGGGTGTCCAGCTCCGCGTAGATGGCCAGCACGTTGACGTGCGTCGTGGCCAGCCTTCCCGGGTCGCTCGGCGGCGGCCCGTAGAAGGGGACCGCGGCTTTGACCGGCAGGTCGGAGGCGACCAGGTTCCAGACGATGCCGCCACCGAAACAGAACCCGACCGTTCCCAGCGCCTGCCGGTTGACGGAGCTCTGGCGGCCCAGGTAGACGAGCGTCGCGGTCAGGTCCGTGATCATGCTGGCGACGGGCTGCTTGGCCAGCGCGGCGGCGTAGGCGGCGGGGTCGGATAGCTTGTCGGCGCCGCCCTGCCTCGAGAGCAGGTCGATGGAGAGTCCCACGATGCCGGCGGTGGCCAGGCGCCGGACGACGTCCTTGATGTGCTCGACCAGTCCCCGGTTCTCGTGCACGACCAGCACGCCCGGATATCTGCCCTGCTTCTTGGGCGTCGCGA
>DATGVT010000303.1:0-3049 GCA_035300005.1 Candidatus Acidiferrales bacterium | reverse complement strand
GGACCTCGGTCACCGGCACCACGGTCTTGCCGCCGGCGGCCTCGATCTTCTTCAGCGTCGCCTCCGGGTCGGGGACCTCGATGTAGAAGGTCACGCCCGGCACCTGCTGGGCCTGGCCGATGCCGCCACCGATGCCCTTGCCCTGCTCACCGGAGACGGTCCCGTAGGTGCCTGGGCCTTCCATCGGCTTCACCTTCCACTGGAAGACGTCCTCGTAGAACTTCCAGAGCCGCTTGGCGTCGCCCTTGGTGTTGATCTCGAAGTGGACCACTGGTGCAGCCATCTCAACCCCTCCACAGCAACCAGGCCGGCGAGAGGGGCATCGTACGAACACCTGTTTGGATTGTCAAGCCTGCCTCTCGAACCAGGCTGTGACGTGCTCCGCCACCTCCTCCCAGCCCGGCTCGGCGATCACCCAGTGCCGGAGGCCGGGGAACTCCTGGAAGTCGGTCACCGCCCCTGAGCCGGCGTAACGGCGGAAGTTGGACCGGTTGAGAGAGACGGGCACGATGTGGTCCTCGCCGCCGGCGGTTATCAGCAAGGGCGCCCGCTTGCTGTTCTTGAAGTTCACGCCGGTGGCCGGGCTCTGGAGCCCGGACTGGAAGAAGATCCGGCCCGTCTCGGGGACGACGTAGCGGTCGTATGCGGCCCGCTGCTCAGCCTCGGCAAGCCCGTTGACGAACGCGTACTGGAACTGCGGGAAGGACATCCGGACCACCTTGCGCCAGCCGCCCCAGGTGGTCAGGACGCCGAGATTGGCGCGGATCGAGGTCCACTGGGTGACCGGCACCCAGCGCGGAGGCGCCGGGTGGATGGCAACCCCGGCCGCGCCCAGCCCTCGGTCCAGCAGCATCTGGACGAACAGCCCGCCGAAGGAGTGGCCGACCAGCAGCGGGGGCTTTAGTTCGGCGCGGACGATCCGCTCGTAGTGGTCGACGATCTCGGCCACGCCCAACCCGGCCAGCGCCGAGGGGTCGCGCCGGATCTCCTCCACCGAGCGGTCCTTGTGCGGCCAGGGCGGGGCCAGGGTCCGGTACCCACGCTCCTTGAAGAAGAGCGAGAACTTCTCCCAGCAGAGGTCGGTGACCCAGGCGCCGTGGATGAAGACGGCGGTGCGGCTCAGGCTCGGTACTGTACCGCCCATGCCCCGAGGCCCGGCCAGAAAGAACCGACGGAGCCCCGGCGCCCATGCGGCCGATCCGGGTGTCAGGGGGCCCGGCGCTTTGTCGTCACGCGTCAACCGACGCGCTCCTCCTAGCGCCACCCCTTCCTACGGCTCGGCTCGCCTGAACACCGGGTCTCTCGCCGGCCTTCCCGGCCGGGCCTCAGGCCGGAGGTCGCTCCTGATCCTGCCTCCCCTCGCCATCAGCCTTGCCCTCGGGCTGTGGGGCGTCAACTTCGGCCTGCCCTTCCTGTTCCGGCCGGACGAGGACGTGATGGTCGGAAGGGCGGTCCGGATGGCGGCGGAGGGGAGCCTCGACCCGCTCTTCGCCAACTACCCCCCGCTGGCCTTCGACCTCTTCGCGCTGGCCGAGCGGGCGGGAGCGACCCTGGGCCTGGTCAGCCTGGCCGGAGCTGCCGGCCCCGATCCCTCCAGCGAGTACCTGGCCGCCCGGTTGGTCTCGGTCCTCAGCTTCGTGCTGACCACGGTCCTCGTCGGCCTTGCCGCCCAGCGTGCCTATTCCGGGCTGGCGGGACCGGCGGCAGCCCTCCTCTTCTCGGTGGCGCCGCTGGCCGTCCGCCAGGCCCACTTCGCGACCACCGACTTCGTCCAGGTCGCCTTCCTCGCCGGCGCCCTCTGGGCCGCGCTGCGGGCCGCCGGCTGGCGGGGCTTCGCGGCGGCCGGGGCCCTGGCCGGGCTGGCCGCCGCCTCCAAGTACACGGGCGGCGCTGCCATCCTCCCGGTCGCGGTCCTCGCCCTCCTGGCGCCTGGCCGCTGGCGGTGCCTGGGCGCGGCCGCCGCGGCGGCCGCGATCGCCTTCGCCCTCCCCGGCTGGGTCGTGCTGCTGCACCCGGGCGACTACGCGGGCGGCGTCGGTTTCCTCTTCTCGCGTGGCTACCTGCACCCGCCGGTCCTGGGCGCCGAGCCGCCCATCGGGATCGTCTTCCACCCCACGGTGACCCTGCCCTTCGGTCTGGGGCTGGGGGCCTACGCCCTGGCCCTGGCCGGCCTGGCCGTGGCCGTCTGGCGGCGAACCCCGGCCGACCTCGCGCTGGCCTCCTATGTCTTCGTCTACCTGGCCGTCACGGGGGCCGGGCACGACGTGCTCTTCCGCTACGCGCTGCCGCTGCTGCCCGCCCTGGCCGTGCTGGCGGGGGGAGCTGCCCGCCTGCGGCCGGGGCTGAAGCCCGCGACCGCGGCCGCCCTGCTGGGGCTGTTAGCGCTGCCCGGCCTGTATGCATCGGTCGAGACCGACCGCCTGCTGGCCACCGCCGACACCCGGCAGCTGGCCGCCCAGTGGATCCAGGACAACGTGCCGGAGGGCGCCGAGATCCAGGTCGCCTACTACGCGCAGCCCTTCTTCGACCAGCGAGAGGTCGAGGCCAACCTCAAGCTGAGCGGCTCGCGCCTGGCCGCCGGTTTTCTGCAGGGCCGCTATACGTCGCGCTACCTGGTCAGCGAGAACGGGGGCCAGGTCGTGGTCGCGGCTTCAGGACCGCCCGACCAGGGCCCGGCCCCGGCCGGCCCCGGGCTCGTGATCAAGGCCTACCACGGCCGCTGGTCAGCTTCCGTCTACGACCCGCTGGACGCCTTCTACCTACCCATCTGGGGCTTCGAGGGCATCGACCGGCCCGGGCCCAGCCTGCTCATCCAGACGCCCTCTTGAGCTCGTAGAGACGCAACGGGTTAAGAGGCATCTCCGTGATCGCCACGCCGAGCGCGTCCTCGACCGCCGACGCGATCACCGCCCCCACCGGGATGGTGCCCGCCTCCCCGGCGCCCTTGACCCCCAGCGGGTTGAGCGGGCTGGGCGTCTCGAGGTGGTCGACGACGGCCTCCGGAACCTCGCTGGCGTAGGGCATCAGGAACTCCATGAATGACGCGTTG
>DATGVT010000302.1:0-5845 GCA_035300005.1 Candidatus Acidiferrales bacterium | reverse complement strand
GGCCGGCGTCGACCACGTGAGGCCGCCGTCGGTCGACTGCGTGAACTTAACGTCCATCTGCCCCAGCGTCGTGTCCCAGTCCTCATAGGTGAGGTAGAGGTGGCCGGCGTGGGTGGGGCTGACCGCGAAGCTCTCGGCGATCCCGTCGCGGAACCTCGTGTTGGGGAGGCCGCGGGTCGGGATCAGGCTTGGACTCACGACGGCCACGAAGGGCCCGAAGCTCTGGGCGTCGTCGGTCGAGCGCGTCACGAAGATGGTCGAAGGTCCTCCGTTGGGCGGAAACGAGACGATCGCAACGTAGAGGTCACCGGCCGCGTCGATCGCGGGATAGACGAACGTCGCCGCAGCTCCGACCTCCGACGGCGGGCTGATCGTCACCGCCTTCGCGAAGGTGACGCCGCGGTCGCGGGAGACTGCGAGCCGCACCTTGGTCCCGGCGCCGTTCGAGGAGCCGTTGAAGACCGCCCACGCCGCGTAGACGTGGTCCTGGTTGACATTGCCCACGATGTGATTGACCGCGATCCACTGCTTGTCCTCGACGTGGCCGGCCTGCCGGGCCGAGGCGTTGTTCGGCGGTTCCAGCGGCTGGCCGCCGTTGCCCTGGACCCAGGTCTTGCCCAGGTCGTCGCTGAAGGACACGTCGATCTCGCCGTCCGGGTGCAGCCTCGACGCGTCCCAGAAGGCGTTGAACGGCAGCATCGTCTGGTAGACGCGGCCCTTGGTGTCGAAGTCGAGGTTGGGGTCGGTGGTGTCGGTCCAGCTCGGCGGCATGTCCTGGGTCCCGGTCGAGGCGCAGTCGTAGCCCTGGACCTGGTTGTTGCCGCTCGGGGTTCCGTTCAGGATCTGGTACGCGCCGAGGTAGAACATGTAGAAGGTCGAGAACTTGTCGAAGAAGAGCTTCGACGAGCCGACCAGGTTCTCGGTGCCGGGCTTGACCGCGAGCCAGGACTCGGAGTGGTTGGCGTTGAACGGGCCGGGCCGGCAGGTGCCCGCGTCGGGGACCCTGGAGCCGGCCGGAACCGGGTAGCCGGCGCCGCTCGTCGGTGAGCTCGCGACCTGGTTCGTGAACGCAACGCTCGAGAACCAGCCGCCGCCCGCCGCGCCGGCCGCGGACGGCCAGAAAGACGTGCTCAGGGCGGCTGCCGCCAGGAGCACTGGCAATCGATGCCTGTTCATCTGCACACCCCCGCGAAAAGCGCTACGGCTTCCGCCCATTATCCTCAGCGGGTGGCCGCGATCCGAATTTCAGGATTGACGAAGGCCTACGGGGCCACGGTCGCCGTCGACCAGATCGACCTCGACATCCAGGACGGCGAGGTGATGGCCCTGCTCGGCCCCTCCGGCTGCGGCAAGACCACCACGCTCCAGCTGCTGGCCGGATTCCTGAGCCCGGACGCCGGCCGGATCGAGGTCGGCGGCAGGCTGCTGAGCTCGACCCAGGGCGTGGTCCCGCCGGAGCGCCGCAACATGTCCCTGATCTTCCAGAGCTATGCCGTCTGGCCCCACAAGACGGTGGCCGAGAACGTGGCCTTCGGCCTCGAGGTCCGCCACCTGCCGAGGAACGAGATCACAGCGAAGGTGCACCGGGTCCTGGACACGGTCCGCATGAAGCAGCTCGCCGGCCGCTACCCCTCCGAGCTCTCGGGCGGCCAGCAGCAGCGGGTCGCCCTGGCCCGCGCGCTGGTGGTGGAGCCGGAGACGCTGCTGCTGGACGAGCCGCTGTCGAACCTGGACGCCAACCTCCGCGAGGAGATGCGCTTCGAGGTCCGCCGCCTGCACGACCAGACGCGGATCACGATGATCTACGTCACCCACGACCAGGCCGAGGCGATGGTGGTCGCCGACCGGATCGCGGTCATGAACCAGGGCCGGGTGGAGCAGGTGGGCAGCCCGGCCGAGGTCTACGAAGAGCCGCGCACCCGCTTCGTGGCCGGGTTCATCGGGCGGACGAACATCCTGGAGCTGGAGGGGCGCACGATCTGCATCCGGCCCCACGAGGTGCTGCTGGAGCGGCCGGCCAATGGGCGCTGCAGCGAGCTCGCCGGCCGGATCGTGCGGCAGGCCTACCTGGGCGAGGCCCGAGACTACCTGGTGGAGACGGACCAGCGCGTGCAGCTGCGGGTGACGGCCCCGCCGGGCGTGCAGCGCGAGGTCGGCGCCGCGGTCCGGCTCTACCTGCCGGCCGACCGCTGCCGGGAGATCGAGGCTTAGAGGCCGCTCCCTACCGAGCCGGGTCCAGGGCTGACTTCGACCGCCTGTACCAGGCGGTCTACCCGCGCATCTACCGGACGCTGCTGGCGCTGCTGCGAGATCCCACGGCGGCCGAGGACTGCACCCAGGACGCCTTCCTGCGGGCGTTCAGGGCCTGGAAGAACTGGAAGGCCGACGCGCCGGCCGAGGCCTGGCTGCACCGGATCGCGATCAACACCGCCATCTCCTACCGGCGCCGGGAGCGCCTGCGGGAGGTGGGCGAGCTCATCCGCCGGCTGGGCCGGCCCCGCGACCCCGACCCCACCGAACCGCAGCTGGGGCCTGACCTGCTCCGGGAGCTGCGAGCGCTGCCGCCCAGGCAGGCGGCGGCGATCGTGCTCCGCCACCTCCACGGCTACAGCAACCGGGAGATCGCCCACGCCCTGGGCGTCCCGGAACGGACCGTCGCCTCCCGGCTGGCCGCCGCCAAGACCCGGCTGCGGGCCAGATTGGGTACTTTGGACCCCTCAGCCGTCCCTCCTATCAAGACCGATGAGTAGCGACCGATTCGACGGCTGGCTGGAGCGCGAGCTCCAGGACAGGGTGGCATCCCAGGGGGGCCCCAGCCCCCTGTCGAGCCAGTCCCGCTACCACGCGGCATCCGTCAAGGGAGGAATCCTGATGTCTCTTTCATCCGTCCCGACGGCGGCCAAAGCCGTGGCCGTCGCGGTGGCCGCGATCCTGGTCGCCGCCGGCGCCGCCAGCGCCGCCACTGGCAGCCCCAACCCGGCGGTCTGGGGCGCCACCGTTACCCAGGCCGTCGCCGACTGCAAGAACGCGCTGCAGCCAGGCCAGCACGGCATCGGCCAGTGCGTGAGCGCCGTCGCCCGCACCCACGGGCCCACGGTGAGCGCTGAGCACCGCGCCAGCCCGGCCCGCACCAACGAACCGAGCCATCCCACCGGCAAGCCCACCGGCAGGCCGACCAACCACCACTAGAACCTGACGCCAGGGGAGGGCTCAACAGAGCCCTCCTCTCCGCATACTGAAGCGCCGTGACGGGGATCACCGCCCAGGTCTGCCGCTTCGTCTGCAACCTGCAGCTGGCGGACGCCTCCGAGGAGCTGGTCCGGATCGCCAAGCGCCACATCCTGGACAGCTGTGGGGTGATGCTGGCCGGCCGCCGGGAGGCCGCGGCCCAGCTGGCCGCCGGCCTCTCCGGCGACGCCGCCTTCCTGCTCGGGCTGCGGGGCCACCTGCTCGACTACGATGACACCCAGCTCTCGACCCGGCCGGAGGCGGTCTACGGCCTGCTTACGCATCCCTCGGTGCCGGTGCTGGCGGCGGCTCTGAGCGCCGAGCCGGACGCCAGCGGCACCCAGCTCCTGGAAGCGTTCATCGCCGCCACCGAGGCCGAGTGCCGGATCGCCGACGCCATCGACCCCCGCCACTACCGCGACGGCTTCCACTCCTCGGGCACGGTGGGCACCCTGGGCGCCGCGCTGGCGGCCGCCCGCTGCATGGGGCTGGACCTGCCCACGACCGCGGTCGCGCTGGGCATCGCCGGCAGCTCAGCGGCCGGGCTGAGAGAGAACTTCGGCACCATGACCAAGTCTCTGCACGTCGGGCGGGCGGCCCAGCACGGGGTGGAGGCGGCCCGCCTGGCGCGGGCCGGCTGGACCGCGGCCATGGACATCCTGGAGGCGCCCCGGGGCTTCTTCCGCGCCTTCGGCGGCGGCTTCGAGTGGGTGGGCGACCTGGGCCAGCCTTTCTTCTACCTGCGCCCTGGCGTCTCCATCAAGCCGCATCCCTCGGGGTCGCTCTCCCACCCCGCCATGTGGGTGATGCTGAACCTGGTCCAGCAGCACGACTTGAAACCGGAGGCGGTCGAGAAGGTCACCGTCGGCGTCAACTCGCACATCCCCAACGCGCTCATCCACCACCGGCCCAAGGACGCGCTGGCGGCCAGGTTCTCGATGGAGTACGCGATCGCGACCATCCTGCTGCGGCGCCAAGCCGGCCTCAGCGAGTACACCGACGAGGCCGTCCGGGACCCGGCCATCCAGGAGCTGCTGCCGAAGATCGAGATGGTGGTCGACAAGAAGGCCGAGAAGGCGGGCTACCACCGCATGCTGACCCGGCTCACGGTCACCCTCCACCGCCGGCTGCGGCGCACCCTGAGAGCGGAGGGCGACACCGCGCCCATGACCGACGACGAGGTGGCGGGCAAGTTCGAGGAGTGCGCCCGCTGGGCGGCAGTGAAAGACGGCGGCGCCCGCATCCGTGGCATGGTGGAGAACCTGGAGAACCTGAAGAGCGTGAAGGAGCTGTGCCGGGCCCTCCTCTAGAGGCGGGGCGGGAGGCCCTGGCGAGAGATTCGGTGACCAGGCCGCCGAGGTCAAGGAACGGGTGGCGCTAGAAGGAGCGCATCGGTTAGATGCGTGACGACGCGGCGCCGGGTCCCGTGACACCGAGATCGGCGGGCATGGGTGCCGAAGATCCGTCTGGGCATTCGGCCCCGCCTCTCCAAGGCATACGGGTGGTGGAGGTCGGCAACTACATGGCCGGGCCCTGGTGCGCGATGCACCTGGCCGACCTGGGCGCCGACGTGGTCAAGGTCGAGAACCCGGCCGGCGGGGACATGACCCGGCAGACGGCGCCCTTCGTGGACGGCGAGTCGGCCAACTTCGCCCGCCTGAACCGCGGCAAGCGCTCGCTGGCGTTGGACCTGAAAGCCAAGGAGGGCCGCGAGGCCTTCCTGAAGCTGGCGGCCAGGTCCGACGTGGTCGTGGAGAACATGCGGCCGGGCACCATGCAGGACCTCGGGCTCGACTACCACCGGCTGAGCCGGCAGAACCCCGGGCTGGTCTACGTGGCCGCCTCCGGCTGGGGCCAGGACGGCCCCTACGCGCAGCTGCCCGGGCTGGACATCATCGCCCAGGGCATGAGCGGCCTGATGTCGATCACCGGCGAACCCGGCCGCGACCCGGTCAAGGTCGGGGTGCCGATCGCCGACCTGGTCTGCGCGCTCTACGGGGCGCTGGCGGCCGTGTCAGCCCTACGCGCGCGAGAGCGCGACGGCAAAGGCCAGCTGATCGACGTCTCCCTGTTCGAGTCGGCGGTGTCGCTGGCGATCTGGGAAGCGGGCAAGTTCTTCACCACCGGCGAGGTGCCGCGGCCCCTGGGCTCGGCTCACCAGACCTCGGCGCCTTACCAGGCGGTGAGGGCATCCGACGGTTTCTTCACCATCGGCGCCACCTCGCCGCGGAACTGGGCTTCCTTCTGCCAGGCGCTCGGCCTGGCGGAGCTCGAGCACGACCCCCGCTTTGAGGACAACGCCTCCCGGCACGCGCACCTGGGCGAGCTGATGCCGCTGATCGAGGCGGTGACCGCGGCCCGTCCGGTCGGGCACTGGATCTCGGTGCTGCAGGAGGCCGGGGTTCCCTGCGGGGCGATCCAGGACTACGCCCAGGTCTTCAACGACCCTCACCTGCTGGAACGCGGCTTCTTCCAGGACCTCCCTCACCCGACCATGGGCGTGGTCCGCCAGCTGCGCTCTGCCATGCGCCTCACCGGCACCCCCGCGCGCCTGACGCGCTCGGGCCCGCGGCTGGGCGAGCATTCGGTCGAGGTCCTGCGCGAGCTGGGTTACGCC
>DATGVT010000301.1:0-1704 GCA_035300005.1 Candidatus Acidiferrales bacterium | reverse complement strand
AAGCGAGTCATCTGGAGGCACTGCTGAAAGTCCCCAAGGGACCGCGCTCTTCGGATCTGGACAGGCTGGGCAAGGGGCCGGTGACCGCATCGGGCAAGTCCATGCTGGCCGCTCTGGACCGGGTGGCCGAGATCGCCGCCTTCGGGCTGGGCAACATCGACCTCGGGGCGGTGCCCCGCCGGCGAGTGGTGGAGCTGGCGCGCTACGGCATGGCGGGCAAGGCCACCCTGCTGCGCCGCCATCCTTGGGCCCGGAAGCTGGCGACGCTGGTCGCCACCGTTGTGCATCTCCAGGCCAAGGCGACCGACGACGCCCTGGAGCTGCTCGACGTCCTCATGACGACCGACCTGCTGGCGCACGCCCACCGGGTGTCCAGGGAGGAGAGGCTGCACCGCTACCCACAGGTGAGCCGGGACGCCGGCAGGCTCGCTGCCGCTGTGCGGGTCTTGCTGAAGGCCAGCGAGTCGGGAACCGCCATGAGCCTGGAGGCACTCTGGGAGGCGATCGAGGCGGTGGTCTCGCGCGCCGACCTCCGTGCGGCCGTGGACAACATCACGCGGGTCGTGCCCGGCCCGGATGAGGATCCGGATGCGGAGTGGCGTGGATCCCTGGTACAGCGCGCTACGGGGTGGTGCGGCGGTTCCTGCCTCAGCTCTGCGACACCATCGAGTTCGGCGCCCGGCCGAGGCGATGCCCATCCTGGAGGCCCTGCGCGCCCTCCCCGAACTCGTGGAGTCCCGGCCAACCACCAGGGTGCCGGCCGGCCATCTCGACGAGGAGCGGGTGGCGGTGGGCGTCGTGCCGCCCGCTTGGCGCAGGGTCGTGTTCCCTCCGGGGAGGCCGGAGGGGACGGTGCATCGCGCCGGCTACGTGTTCTGCGTGCTGGAGCAGTTCCACCAGCGCCTTCAGCGCCGCGACATCTTCGCCCCGGCCTCCTCCCGGTGGGCCGACCCACGGGTGCAGCTGCTGGCCGGGGAGGCCTGGGAGGCGGCCAAGGCCCCGGTGCTGAATGCCCTCCAGCTCCCCGAGGATCCAGAGCGCCTGCTCGAGGAGCACGTCGCCGACCTGGATGCCGCCCTGCAAGACGTCGCCAGCCGGCTGGATGCCGACGTCCAGCCCAGCGTGGATGCCGAGGGACGCCTCCACGCCTCAGCGCTGGCCGCCATCCCCGATCCCCCGAGCCTGGTGGACCTCCGAGACCGTACGGAGGCCATGATGCCCAGCGTCGACATCGGTGAGCTGATCCTGGAGGTGATGAGCTGGCAGCCACGCTTCCTGCAGGCCTTCACCGCAGTCTCCGGCGGCGAGAGCCGCCTGGAGGACCTGCACATCAGCATCGCGGCCGTCCTGACCGCCCAGGCCCTGAACATCGGCTACGGCCCGGTCATCTCGCCGGGGGTGGCGGCGCTCACCCGGGACCGCATCAGCCACGTCGACCAGAGCTACGTCCGGGCGGACACCCTCGCTCCCGCCAACGCCCCGTTGATCGAGGCGCAAGCCGACATTGCCCTCGCGAGAGACCACTGGGGCGGCGGCCTGGTGGCTGCCGTCGACGGCATCCGCTTCGTTGTGCCGGTGCGCAGCATCGACACCCGCCCCAATCCCAAGTACTTCGGGCGGCGGCGGGGGGCCACGTGGCTGAATCTCATCAACGACCGCGGCGCCGGGCTGGCGGGCATGGTGGTGTCCGGCACCGCCCGAGAC
>DATGVT010000300.1:0-1818 GCA_035300005.1 Candidatus Acidiferrales bacterium | reverse complement strand
ATCTCGGGCTGTGAGAAGACGCGCGGCTGCCGGGTGGCGACGGCCATCACCCCAAGCAGCTCTCCCTTCGAGCGCAGCGAGCTGGCGGCGACGCTCCAGGCGGCCCGGCTCTTCAGCTCCGACTGCGCCCGGTCCTGGATGGGGACCGAGGCCTGGAGCGCGGAGGCAACGAGGGGGCTGCCCTTCTCGACCAGCGCCCGCATCTCGAGCTCGTCCTCCAGCTCCTCCTCCGGCTCGTGCTGGGGCGCCAGGCTTGCGCTCTTCAGGAGCCGGAGCTCACCGTCCTGCCGCATCCAGACCGCGCCCGCCTGCAGGCGCATCACCCGGAGGATCTGCAGCAGGCCGGCCTCCGCCACCGCCTGGACTTCGAGCGAGCTGTTGAGGGCCTGGGCGAGGTTGATCAGCGCCATCAGCTCCCGGTGCTCGGCCTGGTAGCGCTGGTCGATGTCGTCCAGGTAGCCCCGCGTGAGAGCGGCCGCCACCTTCTCGACGGTCTCCTCCAGCCGGCTCCCGGCCTGGCGCAGCAGAGGCTCCGGGAGCCCGCGCTGGGCGAGGCCCGCCAGCACCTCCTCGCGGACGGCGCCGACTACCTCCAGGAGCTCCTCCAGGACCGTCCCCCCGGCGGCGCTGCGCTGGCCCAGCTCGCGCACCCGCTCCCAGGACTCGTAGAGCGAGAGCTTGCTGGGGCGCTGCAGCGGCCCGGCCAGGATCTCGATCAGTGTGCTCAGGACCTCCTCCGGCAGCTCGCCCGCGTCGCGGAGCTGCTGCGCGTAGGCCGCCGCCTCCGGGCGCTCGAGGAGGGCCCCGACCACCGGGCCAGGGTCAGCCGCCAGGCCGGCGGCTGCCGCTTGCAGGACTGTGCTGGATCGTGTGGTCAACAAGGGCGCACTATAGAGGGGTCCGATCGAGTTCAACGGCGAGCGGGCGCAAACCCGGCGCCACCTGGCGGGCGCCCAAGGAGCTGACCATGGCGACTGTGACGAAGGCATCCACCGCCAAGATCGAAGAAATCCTCGGCGCCGACGCCGCCGACCTGCTTGAGCACGTCTGCCAGACGGTGCCCGCCAGCCAGCTCCACCTGCCCGGTCCCGACTTCGTGAGCCGGATCTGGGCCCAGTCGGACCGGCCCACGCGGGTGCTCAGGAGCATGGAATCCCTCTACGGCCACGGCCGCCTGAACGGCACCGGCTACCTCTCGATCCTGCCCGTGGACCAGGGCATCGAACACTCGGCCGGTGCCTCCTTCGCGCCCAACCCGATCTACTTCGACGGCGAGAAGATCGTCGAGCTGGCGGTGGAGGGCGGCTGCAACGCGGTCGTCTCCACGTTCGGCGTCCTGGGCTCGGTGGCCCGCAAGTACGCGCACCGGATCCCCTTCATCTGCAAGCTCAACCACAACGAGCTCCTCACCTACCCCAACCACTACGACCAGATCCTGTTCGGCACCGTGCGCGAGGCCTGGGAGCTGGGCGCCGTCGCCGTCGGCGCCACCATCTACTTCGGCTCGCCCGAGTCCGACCGCCAGCTGGTGGAGATCGCGAGGGCTTTCCACGAGGCCCATTCCCTGGGCCTGGCGACGGTGCTCTGGTGCTACGTGCGCAACCCCGCCTTCAAGAAGGACGGCGTCAACTACGAGACGGCGGCCGACCTGACCGGCCAGGCCAACCACCTGGGGGTGACCATCGAGGCCGACTTCATCAAGCAGAAGCTGCCCGACACCAACCGCGGCTTCGAGGTGATCATCTTCGGCAAGACCGCGCCCGCCGTGTACGACCAGCTCTCCAGCGACCATCCGATCGACCTCTGCCGCTACCAGGT
>DATGVT010000299.1:0-5816 GCA_035300005.1 Candidatus Acidiferrales bacterium | reverse complement strand
GACGACGTCGGCCCAGCCGTCCGGGACGGGCAGCTGCTCGATCAGGCCCTGCTCGAAGCTGACGTTGGCAAGACCCAGGCGTCCCGCCATCGCCCGTGCCCGTTCGTTCATCTCGGGCGTCATATCAACGCCGATGACGCGCCCACCCGGTCCCACCCAGGTGGCGGCCAGGAAGCTGTCCAGCCCGGCTCCTGAGCCGAGATCGAGCACCGACTCGCCCGCTTGAGGCGGACCCCAGAAAAAGGGGTTGCCGACCCCCGCGAAGGCCTCACAGGCCTCGTCCGGTAGCTCCTCGAGCGGCCAGCGCGGATAGCCGAGCCGCCTGGCCTGAGCCCGGCCGGTGTGGAAGTGGTAGCCGGCGGTGGGAGCTTCGGCCACCTCCCGGTACTTGTCGCGCACCTCCCTGCGGAGCTGCTCGACGTCGAGCGCTTGATCGAGCACTACCGAGTCCTCCTGCAAAAGAAATCGCCCTCTTTCCATACGGGGCCGACGCCGGCTATTATGGGCGCCATCCTCAAGTTGTCAAGAGATCAATTGAATCTATCGAAGCAGCTAGGCGGGCGGCGGCCTGGGATCGGGGCGAACCTGCCCCAGTTCATCCTGCTGATCGGCGTCAACGGGCTGGTCGGCGCCCTGGTCGGCCAGGAGCGCTCGCTCGGCTCCCTGCTCGGCTCTGAGGTCTTCGGTGTGCGATCGGCGGTGGCCACCCTCGCCTTCGTGGCCGCCTTCGGCGCCGCCAAGGCGGTCGCCAACCTGGCCGCCGGCGCCGCCTCCGATCGCTGGGGCCGCAAGCCGGTGCTGGTCACCGGCTGGCTGCTGGCGGTGCCGGTGCCGGCGCTGCTGATCGTGGCCCCCAGCTGGGACTGGGTGGTGGCCGCCAACCTCCTGCTGGGGGTCAGCCAGGGGCTCAGCTGGTCGGCCACCGTGATCATGAAGATCGACCTCGCCGGCCCGCGCCAGCGAGGGCTGGCCGCCGGGCTCAACGAGTTCGCCGGCTACCTTGCGGTCGCGCTCTCGGCGGCGGCCTCCGGCCTCCTGGCCAGCCGCTACGGCCTGCGTCCGCAGCCCTTCTTCCTGGGGCTGGCGGTGGCTGGACTGGGCCTGGGTCTGAGCGCGCTGCTGGTCCGCGAGACCAGCCCTGGCCCGAACCTGGGCGCCAGGCGGGACACGCCGGCCTTCAGGACTGTCTTCGCTCTGGGTTCGTTCGGCGACCGCAGCCTTTCGGCTCTGAGCCGGACCGGCCTGGTCAACAACGCCAACGACGCCCTCGCCTGGGGCCTGCTGCCGCTGCTCTTCGCCGCCCGCGGCCTGGACCTGAGGTCGATCGGAGTCCTGGCGGGGTTGTATCCGGGGGTCTGGGGCGTGGCTCAGCTGCTGACCGGTCCCCTCTCCGACCGGCTGGGCCGGCGGCCCGTGATCGCCCTCGGAATGTGGGTGCAGGCGCTGGCCCTGGTCTGGTTTCTGCTCGGGTCCGGCTTCGCCGGCTCGGCGGCGGCGGCGGTGCTGCTCGGCCTGGGCACCGCCCTCGTCTATCCGGCGCTGATCGCGGCGGTGGGTGACTTCAGCGAACCGGGCTGGCGGGCGGCCGCCACCGGCGTCTACCGCTTCTGGCGCGACGCCGGCTACGCGATCGGCGCGGTGGCCGCCGGGGTGGCCGCCGACCTGGGCGGCGCCGGCGCGGCGATCGGGATGGTGGCGGTGGTGACGGCGCTGTCCGGCCTCGACGCCTGGCTGAACCTGGCCCGGCCCCAGCCGGGACCTCTTCCAGCATTCAAGCGATAATGCGAAAAGACTTGCCTGACCACCGCGTCAAGAGCGAGCTGTTCGATGAGTTCGCCCGGATCGGCAGGGCGCTGGCCAGCGGGCGGCGAATCGAGATCATCGACATCCTGGCCAACGGTGAGCGCACCGTGGAGTCCCTGTCCGAACAGGTTCAGATGTCGGTGGCCAACACCAGCCAGCACCTCCAGGTCCTGCACGAGGCCGGCCTGCTGACCCGCCGCCGGCAGGGCACCTCCGTTCACTACATGCTTGCCGCGCCGCGGGTCTACGAGTTCTGGGCGGACCTGCGGGCCCTCGCTGCCGAGCGCCTGGCCGCGGTCGAGAAGCTGGCCCGGGCCTACGTCGGGCCGGACGGCGGCGTGGTGCCGGTGAGCCGCCAGGAGCTTCTCCGGCGCTTGCGCGCTCGCGAGCCCCTGGTGGTGGTCGACGTGCGGCCGGTTGAGGAGTACGAGGACGGCCATCTCCCCGACGCGATCTCGATCCCGCTCGATGAGCTCGAGCGGCGGCTCAAGCTCTTGCCCAAGAGGCGTGAGGTGGTGGCGTACTGCCGAGGGCCCTACTGCGCGTTCGCGCCGGAGGCGGTTCGGAGGCTGCGCGCGCGCGGCTACCGCGCTCGGCCGCTGGAGGACGGCCTCCCCGAGTGGGCCGCCGAGGGGCTCCCCGTCGTCACCGAGCAGGACCTGACTCCCGCCGGTTATCGCAAGGTCAGCCGGGCAGCTCGACTGCGAAGGCGCCTCGCTCCTGCGGGTCCATGAGGTAGAGGAGTCTCCGCTCGAGGCCTGATCGGTCCCGTCCCCTGACGACCACGACCCACCAGGCTGAGAGGCCTCGGCTGACCAGCGGAGCGCACACCATCGAGTTGCCATTGCAGTCGGCGCCTGGCAGCAGCGGATGCACCTGTTTCGCCAGCAGCAGCCTGGTGTCCAGCACGGTTCCGCCCGGGGCGAGCAGGCTGAGCGCGAACGCCTGTGCCACGGCCGCGTCGACGGTGACCTCCGGCATCGGCTGGAGGGGGGCCGGCAGATCCGATCGGCGCACGCCAACCGACAGCAGGGCCCGACCCAGGGCCTGGCCTGCCGGCGGCGGCGGCTCGGCGAACGTGATCCCCAAGCCGGCCATCTCAGCGGAGCTCAAGCCCCTCAAGGAAACCGCGCTCTGCTGTTGGGGGAAGTAGATGGCGGTGACGCCTGCCAGGCCCAGGCCCATCGTCAGCGCGATGATCGCGAGCAGGACCCGGCGCATCGGCAGTCCAGCGTATGACGCGAGGACCCTAGCCCGAAAGGGACAGCAGAACAGCGCCGAGGAGGGCGAGCGCGATGCCCGCCCGTTGGAACCTGTTGGACTTCTCCCGGAGCACCGCGATCCCGAGGAGGCCTGCAAGCGCCGGACTCGTCGCCACCAGTGGGACCACGATCGCTGCCGGGCCCGAGGCCAGGGCGAGCAGGTAACCGATGGTGGCGATTCCTGCGATTGCGTAGGCGACGATCGTGAGAACCGCCGGCCGGCCCCTCAGATCTGCGGCTGACCAGGTCCGCGGTGGAGCCAGGACCAGCCCGACGATCACCTGCACTCCCGCTCCGAGCAGGAGCAACGCCGATGGCCCCGCCGGCGTCACCACGAGCTTGGCGATGAACGCGCCCACGCCCTGGAGGACCAGCGACAGGATCGCGAGAAGGAGCCATCCCGGTCGCCCTCCTTCCTCTGTCGGTCGAATGCTGAGGAGGACGACTCCAATCGGAGCCAGCGCCACGCCGAGGTAGGCCGGCCAGCTGAGACGCTCGCCCAGAATCGTCACGGCCAGGGCTGCCGTGAGGGCCGGACTGAGCGCGGTGACGGGAGAGACCCGGCCCAGCGGGCCGCGCCGGATGGCTTCGCTCGTGATGCCGAAAGTTACCGCCATGAGGCAAGCCAGCCCGAAGGCAGGCAGAAGCTCCGCGGCGGCGGGCGGCCGCCACACCAGGTAGGGCGTGTAAACGAGCAGCGACACGGCTGCGCTGAGCAAATAGAACTTCCGGGTCCCGAGGGTGGTGAGAGCCACCTTGCTCAGCAGGCGCTGAACGGACCAGGCGACAAGGGCGAACAGCGCTGCCAGAAGCCACGTCGGGATCACCGCGAGAGGGCCTGAATGACCCTACCGGGGATCTGGGCTCGGGCTTGTCGTCAGCTCCCCATCATCCCGCGCATCATCGCCGGCATCCCGTCCCGGACGAACCCGCTGATCTCCTGCGCGTGTTCGCGGATGGCCCTGGTTAGGGCCGGATCGCTGGCTGTCTCGGTGACCATCACTCCAGTTTGAGTGAGCGTCAGCTGCCTGCGGTAAGCGCGCGCATTCCTGAACATCGTCGGGAGGCTGCTGCTCATGCACGTGACCTCAGCTCCCTGGTCGACGTGGCCGTACATGCTGGAGACGTGGGCCTGCAGCTGCGCGACGAGCTTGGGGGTATCGGATTCCGTGGTGGTGCGGACGCCGCCCGGGATCTCATCGACGGTCCGGCGTATCTCCTGGTGCCGGTTGAAGAGATCCATGTAGGTGCTCATATCGGCCGAGGTCGCGCTTCCCATCATCCCGCCGTCCATCATTCCGCGGCCTCGCATCAGATAGCCGGCGGCCAAACCCAGCCCGAGCAGACCTCCGCCCGCGAGCAGGGCGCCCACCACCACGCGCCGAGTGATGGTGATCATGCCCATCTACTACGAACCTATAGTACGCTTGCGGCTGTGAGCGGCGACCAGGAGCTCGAGCGCGCCCTCAAGCTACTCGGCCCGCTGGAGTGCCGCCTCATGCGGGCGGTCTGGTCCGGTTCGGTCCGGCCGCCCTTCACCGTGCGGGACATCCGGAAGGTCACGCCCAAGCTGGCCTACACGACGCTCATGACCACCCTCAGCCGGCTGGCGGAGAAGGGCATCCTGAGCCAGGAGCGGGTGCCGGGTCAGCGTGCCTTCGAGTACCGGGCGGCCGGATCAGCGGCGGAGTTCCTGGCCGCCGCCAGCCGCGAGCAGGCCAACCGGATGCTGGAGCAGTTCGGGGACGCAGCGCTGGCAGCCTTCGCCGCCCAGCTCGATGAGCTGACGCGCGAGCAGCGTGAGCGCTTGCGGAAGGCGGCCGGCCATGAGTGAACGGCGCCAGCTGGCCGTTCTGGCCGGGCTCTCGGTGGGAACGCTCACCTGCTTCGGCGGGCTCCTCCTCTGTCCCCATCGCGCCCAGTGCCTGGCTGCACTGATTCGGGTCGACACCTGGGTCGCGGCCGGCACCAGGATCGTGCTCCCACTCGCGGCGGCGAGCCTGGCCCTCGGGCTGGCGCGCCTCGTCTGGGTGCTGGCTCGAGCCGGCCTCCGGACGAGGGCGCTGCCGGAAGCTGGAGACCTGCCGCCAGACCTCATCGCCGCCATGACCAGGACGGGCGTCAGCAGAGTCAGGTGTCTCGCCGGCGAAGCGCCCACCGCCTTCTGCGCCGGGGCCTTCCGCCCGAGAGTGCTGGTGAGCGAAGGCCTGGTCGGGCGGCTGGGCGCAGACGAGCTGGACGCGGTCCTTCTTCACGAGCGGGAGCATGTCCGCAACTTCGAGCCGCTGGTCCGGGCCGCGCATGACTCGGCCTCAGAGGTCTTCTTCTACGTCCCGCTGGTTCGCTGGTGGAGCCGCCACCGGCTGGAGGACGCCGAGCTGCGCGCCGACCGAGCCGCGCTCGACCGGCTGGGGCCACGGCCGGTCGCGGCGGCACTGTGGGCGCTGGGACGCAGCACGGTCACACAGGGCGCCGCCGCATTCGGCGGCGTGGCCGAGCTGCGCGTTGCCCAGGTGCTCGGCGATCCGCTGCCCGCGCGAGCGCCTGGGTGGCCGCTGGTCGCGATCTCGGGCATGGGCGGCTACCTGGCCTTCCAGGTGGCGTCATGCCTGGTCCAGGCCGCTCAGCGGCTCATCTAGACCGCATTTTCCTCGTTGCCGACGACGCGCCGGCGAGCTACCATCGCCCTATGCTACTATGGGGTGATAGTAGATGGCCCGGCTGAGGGTGGCCGCCGTCCACCTGCTGTTC
>DATGVT010000298.1:0-3227 GCA_035300005.1 Candidatus Acidiferrales bacterium | reverse complement strand
GCGGAACACGCTCTACATCGCCATCGGCGCGCTGGTGGGGGCCGGCCTCGGCTTCTATGCACCGCAGCTGTGGCTGAACCAGAAGGTCGGCGACCGCCGGAAGCAGATCCAGAAGGGCCTGCCCGACGCCATGGACCTGCTCACGATCGCGGTCGAGGCCGGGCTGGGCTTCGACGCGGCCATGGCGCGCGTCACGGACAAGTTCAAGAATGCTCTCTCCGACGAATTTGCCGCCGTTCTCCAGGAGGTCCGGCTGGGCCGGCCCCGCCTGGAGGCGCTCGACGACATGGGCCGGCGGTGCGGGGTGGAGGACCTGCACAACTTCGTGCAGGCCGTCATCCAGTCGGAGCAGATGGGCGTCGGCGTGGCCAAGATCCTCCGGCTGCAGTCGGACGAGATGCGCCGCAAGCGGCGGCAGCGAGCCCAGGAGCAGGCGGCCCAGGCGTCTCTGAAGATGATGCTGCCCATGGTGGGCTGCATCTTCCCGACGCTCTGGATCATCCTGCTCGGACCGGCGGTGCTGATCCTGATGGCGCCCAAGAAGTAGGCCACCGGCGGGCCACCTTTTCGAGCCGCCCAGCCTCCCCGTCCTGGAGCTGGTGCTCCGGGCGACGATCGTCTACGTGGTGCTCCTCTTCGCCCTGCGCCTGTTCGGCAAGCGCGAGGTGGGCCAGTTCACGCTCTTCGACCTGGTCCTGATCCTGCTGGTCGCCAACGCGCTGCAGCCGGCCATGACCGGCCCCGACACCTCGCTGGCCGGCGGGCTGGTGATCATCATCGTCCTGGTGGCCGTCAACTTCGTGATCGGGCGGCTCGATCGGACGCGCCTCTTCCACCGGGTCTTCACCGCGCCGCCGGCGGTGATCATCAAGGACGGCCAATACCTGAACCAGAGCATGGCCCACGAGGGGGTGGACCAGGAGGAGTGCGAGATGGCCATCCGCGAGCACGGGCTGGAGGCAGTCAACGAGGTCAAGCTGGGGGTGCTGGAGCCGGATGGGACCATCTCGATCGTCCCCAGCGGCTCGGCCACCATCCGCACCCGGCGCAAGGTACGTTTCAGGCGGCACCTGTAGACCTCAGCCCTCGAGGAAGGCCAGCGCCGCCTCCTTGAACGGGCGGGCGGGCACGGCGCTCATGTGGTTGCGGCCGGGGAGGACCACCAGCTGGGCGGCCGGGATCCGGCGGGCCAGGGCGTCGGCGCCGGTGGCGATGTCGTCCTGGTCGCCCACCACCAGCAGGAGCGGAACCTCGATGTCCTGCAGCTGCCGCTCGTCGATCCGGGGCGGGGGGGCCAGCATGCAGGCCGCCAGCGCCTCCAGGTCGTTGCCGGAGCCGGCGGAGGCGAAGGCGTAGAACGTGTCCGCGACGGGGTCCTGGCCTGGACCCTCCTCACCCTTCAACCGGCGCGCGATGGCGGACGCGTGGTCGAAGGTGCCCACCATACCCAGCCCTCCCAGCACGGCCCGCCGGATCCGCTGCGGCCGCTCGACGACCACCTGCAGCCCGATCCGGGCCCCCATCGAGTAGCCGACGTAGTCGGCTCGCGGGATGCCGACGTGGTCGAGCAGGCGCAGCACGTCGCCGGCCATGGCCCCGCGCTCGTAGGCGGCGGGATCGTGGGGCTTCTGGCTGCGACCGTGGCCGCGGCAGTCGAGGCCGATCACGCGCCGGCCGGCTTCGGTGAGCGTCTGCTGCCAGCGGCTGCCGACCCAGTTCAGATCGTAGTCGGAGGCGAAACCGTGCACCAGGACCGTGGGCAGCCCGCCCGCCGGCCCGGCCAGCACGTAGTGGAGGCGGACGCCGTCGCTCTCGAACTCGGGCACCCGATTAGTGTCAGGCTATGGGGCCGTGAGGTTCGTCCGGGTGGTCCACCGCCGGGGCTGGGACGTCGAGCTGGTCGACGGCAGCCAGCCCGAAACGCGCAACTTCGAGAGCCGGGAGGCGGCGCTGGTCCACGCCCGCTCGCTGGGGCCGGAGTGGATCGAGCTCGGCGAGGTCGTGTATGCGACCCCGCAGCTGCCGCAGCACCACCGCTGGACGACCCTGCGCCGGAAGCCGGACGGCGCTTACGCACCGACCGGCCTGAGCTGGGGTGGCAAGCCCTAAGCCAAGCCGGCTGCGGCATCCACGCAGCGGACGGGTCCTGGCCGAAAGCCTGGAGGTTCCCGGCAGCTTCCTGGGCCGCGGAGTCGGGCTCATGTTCCGGCGCCGCCTCGAACCCGGGCACGGGATGTGGATCGTCCCCTGCAACGGCATCCACATGTTCTTCATGAACTTCGCCATCGACGCCGTCTTCCTGGACCGCCAGAGCCGGGTCCGCAGCGTGCACCCCCGGCTGGGCCGCTGGACGATGGTGCCCCTGGTGCTGGGGGCCCACAGCGTGGTCGAGCTGCCGGCGGGGACGCTGGACGGCCTCGACCTCCAGAAGGGCGAGGAGCTCGTTTTCGAGACTTAACGCCCTGGGTTGACCGCGGGTCTAGCCTGGCAGGGTGATGAAGAAGGGGCATCGGATGATCTGGCGATCCTGGCGCGCCGAGGGGCCGTCAGCGGGTGGCGGGCTAGGAGCGCATCAGACGATGCGTGACGACGACCGCCGGGGCCCGCTGGCGGCCATCTCGGCCGGCAGGGCGACAGAGGGCCGATGCCGCCTCCAGGCGGGCACCCCTTCTTCAGCAGCCTGCTAGGGCGATGGGCCTCCTCGATCTCCTGCTGCCGCCCCGCTGTGGCGGCTGCGGTGGGCTCGGCGCCTGGCTCTGCCCGTCCTGCCGGTCGGCCGTCCGGGCGCCCGAGGAGCCGCTCTGTCCCCGCTGCGGCGTGGAGCTCGCCTCCCGGGGTGCGCACTGCGCCTGCCGGGCCCGCCTGCGGGCCCTGGCCCGGCTGCGCTCGGCGGCGCTCTACGAAGGTCCGCTCGAGCGCGCCCTCCACCGGTTCAAGTACGAGGGCTGGCGGCCGCTGGCGAGCCCCCTCGCCTCCCTGCTGGCCGAGCGGCTGGCGGTCGAGGGGCTGAGCGCCGGAGCGGTGACGGCGGTCCCGCTGCACCCCCGCCGCCGGCGGCAGCGCGGATACAACCAGGCCGACCTGCTGGCGCGCGAGCTCCGCCGGCAGCTGCGCCTGCCGGGACCCGCCGGCGCTCTGCTCCGGCTCCGGGAGACCCCGCCCCAGGTCGGCCAGGACCGGCTGCGCCGCCAGACGAACGTGGCCGGTGCCTTCGGCTGGCGCGGATC
>DATGVT010000297.1:0-1857 GCA_035300005.1 Candidatus Acidiferrales bacterium | reverse complement strand
GTCACCGTCGAAGTCGGCGTTGAACGCCGCGCAGACGAGCGGGTGGATCTGGATCGCAGACCCCTCGACCAGGACCGGCATGAACGCCTGGATGCCCAGGCGGTGCAGGGTCGGGGCGCGGTTGAGCAGCACCGGGTGGTCCCGGATGACCTCGTCGAGGACGTCCCAGACCTCGGTCCTGCTGCGCTCGACCATGCGCTTGGCCGACTTGATGTTGGTGGTGTAGCCCTTGTTCACGAGCTCG
The DNA here is from genome assembly GCA_035300005.1 of Candidatus Acidiferrales bacterium. Taxonomy (GTDB): domain Bacteria; phylum Chloroflexota; class Dormibacteria; order Dormibacterales; family Dormibacteraceae; genus DATGVT01. Next base: position 1,613 of record DATGVT010000297.1, on the reverse strand, counting down.
CGCATGACGAACGGCTTGAAGAGCTCGAGGGCCATCTTCTTGGGAAGGCCGCACTCGTGGAGCTTCAGCTCGGGGCCGACGACGATGACCGAGCGGCCCGAGTAGTCCACGCGCTTGCCGAGCAGGTTCTGGCGGAAGCGGCCCTGCTTGCCCTTCAGCATGTCGCTCAGGGACTTCAGCTTCCGGTTGCCGGTGCCGGTGATGGCGCGGCCGCGGCGGCCGTTGTCGATCAGCGCGTCGACCGCCTCCTGCAGCATGCGCTTCTCGTTGCGCACGATGATCTCGGGCGCGCCCAGCTCCAGCAGCCGCTTCAGGCGGTTGTTGCGGTTGATCACGCGGCGGTAGAGGTCGTTGAGGTCGGAGGTCGCGAAGCGGCCGCCGTCCAGCTGCACCATCGGGCGCAGCTCGGGCGGGATCACCGGCAGCACCTCCAGGACCATCCAGGTCGGGCTGGCGTTGGACTTCCGGAAGTCCTCCACCACCTTCAGCCGCTTGATGGCCTTCTGCTTGCGCTGGCCGCTCGAGGAGCGCGACTCCTCGCGCAGCCGGAACATCTCCGGGTTGAGGTCGATCGCCTTCAGGAGGTCGCGGACGGCCTCGGCGCCGATGCCGGCCCGGAAGCAGCGCGCGAACTTCTCCTGGTAGTCGCGGTGCTGGGTGTCGGTGAGGATCTGCTTGACGTGCAGGGCCTCCAGCTCCGCCCGCGCGTTGTCGATCTCGACCTGCAGCTGCTCGAGCTCGCCCTGCAGGCCCTCCCGCTGCTCGCGGGTGGCCTCCTCGATCCGCGCCTCCAGCTCCTTCTTCGAGTCCTCCAGGCGCGACCGGGCCTGCTGCTGGGAGGCCCTGACGTTGGCCTCCAGCCGCTCGATCTTCTCCTGCACCTTCTTGAGCACGGCGGAGGCCAGCTTGGGGTCGATGACCTCGCCCTTCTGGACCACGGTCTCCTCGTCGTCGCCGGCGCCGAGGAGGTGCGCCTTGCGGGACTTGGTGCCGGCGCCCTTCCTGATCGCCTCCACCAGGGCCTTACCCTGGGTGGTCAGCTGGTTGGTGCCCGTCTCCAGCTCCTTCTCCAGCCGCTTGACCTCGGCCTCGACCTCGGTCTTCAGCGCCGCCGCCTGGGACTCGTTCTGCTCGCGCAGCTCGCGCTCCTTGGCGGTGATGTCGGCCCGCAGGCGGACCGCCCGCTCGTCGGTGTCCATGTTCAGGCTGGCCAGCATCTCCTGCCGGGCCTGCTGATGGACCTCGGTCACGATGTAGTTGGCGAAGTAGAGGATCTTCTCCAGGTTGCGGGGGGACATGTCCAGCAGCAGCCCCATGCGGCTGGGGATGCCCTTGAAGTACCAGACGTGGCTGACCGGCGAGGCCAGCTTGATGTGGCCCATGCGCTCGCGCCGGACCTTGGAGCGGGTGACCTCGACCCCGCACTTGTCGCAGATGATGCCCTTGTAGCGGTAGCGCTTGTACTTGCCGCAGTGGCACTCCCAGTCGCGGGTGGGCCCGAAGATGCGCTCGCAGAAGAGGCCGTCCCGCTCCGGGCGGAGGGTGCGGTAGTTGATGGTCTCCGGCTTGGTGACCTCGCCGTGCGACCAGGACATGATCGTGTCCGGCGAAGC
>DATGVT010000296.1:0-5321 GCA_035300005.1 Candidatus Acidiferrales bacterium | reverse complement strand
GTGGTGGTGCTGGCGATGGCGCTCAACACCGCGGCCGGGCTTCCGATCTACGCGGCGCTGGTGTTCGGCGCCGGAAGCCGGCTGGACCGGCTGCGCGCCGCCTGGAGCGGCTACTGGCTGCTCTTCCGGGGCCTCCTGATCCCCTGCTGCGTGCTCTTCGGGCTGGTCGTCTTCCGCCTCCTTATCAGCGGATGAGCGTCGTCGGCTGCGACGCCTGCCCGCAGGGCTGGGTCGCCGTCGAGCTGAACGAGAGCCGCTTCGCTCGGGCGGTGGTCCAGGCCGAGTTTGAGGCTGTGCTGGCAGCCTTCCCGCGGGCGGAGGCGGTCGGGGTGGACATTCCGATCGGACTCCCTGAGAGCGGGTGGCGCCCCGCCGACCTGGAGGCGCGCCGCTTCATCGGCCGCCGCTGGCCGAGCGTCTTTAGGACCCCGACCCGGGCGCTCCTGGAAACCCCCTGGAGCCCTGGCCTGGGGATCTCGCTCCAGGCGCACGGCATGGGCAGGCGCATCTTCGAGGTCGAGCGAGTCGCCGACGGGCGGGTCCGCGAGGTGCATCCGGAGGTCTCCTTCCGGGAGCTGGCGGGGGCGCCGCTGGCGCATTCGAAGCGAACCTGGAACGGGCAGCAGGAGAGGCTGCGCCTCCTGGGTCGGGCCGGAGTGCGCCCTCCCCCGCGTCTGGAGGGTGCAGGTCAGATGCCCGCCGACGACCTCATCGACGCGGCGGTGGTGGCCTGGAGCGCGCAGAGGATCGCGCTCGGTCAGGCTCTGTCGTTCCCGGCCCGGGCGCCGGCCAGAGCCCGCTGCGTCATCTGGCGGTAAGTACTAGCTAGAGGTCGAGGTGCTGGGCGACCAGCTCCCGATGGTAGGCGGCGTCGCCCAGGGTCACCTCCGAGGCCTTGGCCCGCTTGAAGTAGAGATGCATGTCGTGCTCCCAGGTGAACCCGATGCCCCCATGCACCTGGATGCCGTTGCCGGCCGCCTGCCGGTAGGCGTCTGAGGTGTAAGCCTTGGCGACCGAGGTGGCCAGCGAGCGGTCGGGGGCGTCGGCGTCCACGGCCCAGGCCGCGTAGTAGGTGGCGGAGCGGGCGCTCTCGACCTCCAGCAGCATGTCCGCCAGCTTGTGCGACACGCCCTGGTAGATGCCGATCGGCTTGCCGAACTGGTGGCGGGTCTTCGCGTACTCGGTGGACGTGCCCAGCACGTGCTGGGCGCCGCCCACCATCTCTGCGCAGATGGCCGCCGTCGCCCAGTCCAGGGCCCGCCGCAGCTGCGGCCAGCCCGCGCCGGCCTGACCCAGGAGGGCGCCGGCCGGCAGCTCCACGGCGTCGAACCGGACCTGGTACCAGCGGCGGGTCATGTCCAGGGTCTTCAACGGCTCGAGTGACAGGCCCTTGGGCCGGCCCTCCACCAGCAGCAGCGTCACCCCCTTCTCGCCCGACCCGCGCGTGCGCGCGGCGACCACCAGGAAGTCGGCGGCCGCGGCGTCGGGCACGAAGAGTTTCGCGCCCTCCAGGCGCCAGCCGCCCCTGGCGGGCTGGGCGGAGAGGGCGATCCCGTCGGCGTCCCAGCGCCCGGCGGCCTCGGTCAGCGCCAGCGTGGCGCGGGCCTGGCCGGCCGCGACGGCGGCCAGGACCTTCTTCTTCTGGGCTTCGTCCCCGGCTTCGAGCAGTACCGGCACCGCCAGCCCCATGGTCGCCAGGAAGGGTCCCGGCAGCAGCGCCCGGCCGGCCTCCTCCAGCACCACCGCCAGGTCGAGGAAGGTGCCCACGCCGCCGTACTGCTCGGGGATGCCAAGGCCGGTCCAGCCCAGGTCCGCCAGCTTCCTCCAGAGGCCGGGGTCGTAGGCGTCCGGGCTCTCCATCTGCTGCCGGACGTACTTGCTGGAGCACTCCTTGGCGAGGAAGTCGCGCGCCTGCCCGCGCAGCATTTCCTGCTCCTCGCTGAAGGCGAAGTCCATCGGGCTCGAAGTCTATCGTTTGGCCGGTGACCGTCCGGCTCGCCCCCGACCCCGCGGTGCGGCGGCGGCTCCAGGCCGTCGCGGCGGGTCGCGAACCGGCCGACACCGTGCTCGCCGGAGGCGCCGTGCTCGACGTCTTCACCGAGGAGATCCTGGAAGGCTGGGGGCTGGCGCTGGCCGCCGGCCGGGTGGCTTACGCGGGACCCGACGCCGCCGAGCGTGCCGGGCCCGAAACCGAGCTGATCGACCTGGCCGGCGACCTGGTCGCCCCCGGGCTGATCGAAGGCCATACCCACCTGACCCGGATCGGCATGGCCGAGACGGTGCGGCTCCAGCTCGTGGCCGGCGTCACCACCACCGTCCTGGAAGCCTCCGAGCTCGCCTACGTCACCGGGCTGGACGGCTTCAAGGAATACCTGGCCGAGGCCGCGACCATGCCTGGGCGGGTACTGGTCCCGGTGCCACCGCTGGTGGGCCTGGACCCGGTTCACGACGCCCGGCTGGCGCCGGCCGCCGAGTGGGTGGCGATGCTCGACCATCCCCTGGTGCCGGGCGTGGGCGAGGTCTACTGGGCCGACCTCCTGCGCGGCCACCCGCGCTCCGAGGCCCTGATCGCGGGCGCCCTGGAGCGCGGCCTAGTGGTGGAGGGCCATGGCGCCGGGGCCCGGCCGCCGGTGCTCAACCAGCTGGCGGCGGCCGGTTTCGCCTCCGACCATGAGGGGATCTCGGCCGAGGACACGCTCGAGCGGCTGCGGCTCGGCTACCAGACCATGGCCCGTGAGGGCGCCACCCGCCGCGACCTGGAGGCGATCGGGGAGCTGTGGCAGAAGGGCGGTGTCGACCTCGGGCGCCTGAGCCTGGTCTCAGACGGCATCGAGCCAGAGGAGCTGGCCGGGGGCAGCTCCCTCAACCGCGTGGTGGAGCGAGCCCGGGAGCTCGGCCTGCCACTAGCCCGCGCCGTGCGGCTGGCCACGCGGAACGCGGCCGAACGGCTGGGCCTGGGGCGCTGGCTGGGCGGGCTCGGCCCCGGCATGCTGGCCGACCTGGTGGTGACGCCGCGGGGCCGGTTCCAGCCGCGCCTGGTGCTGGTCGGCGGCCGCCGGCCGGTGGTGGCTGAGCCGAGGCCCTACCCGGAATGGATGCTGAGCTCCATGCGGCTGGACCGGCTCAACACTGCGCTGCTCAGCCATCCCGGCCGCGGCCGCTGGCGGGCCATCCAGCTCACCTCGCCGACGGTGACCCGGGAGCTGGAGACGGACGGCGAGGGCGCCCTCGTCCTGACCGCTCTCGACCGCATCCAGGGCCAGCGCGGCTTTCGTGGCCTCCTGTCCGGCTTCGGCCTGCAGGGAGGCGCAGTTGCCCTGAGCTCAGGCTGGGAGAGCCCTTGCCTGGTCGCCGCCGGCGACCGTCCTGAGGACATGGCCATCGCGCTGCGGCGCGTCGCGGACATGCAGGGCGGCGCCGCGGTTGCGGCCCGGGGCAGCGTGCTGGCTGATTGGCGGGCCGAGGTCGGCGGCCTCCACAGCCAGGCGACCGCGTCGGAGGTGATCTCCCGATCGGCGGCGGTCCAGGGCGCGCTCCGTGAGCTCGGCTGCCCCTGGCCCAACCCTCTGCTCAGCCTGGAGACCCTGACCACCCCCGCCATCCCCTTCCTGCGCCTGTCGGCCGAGGGCTACGTGCGCATCAAGGACGGCAGCACGGCTGGGCTTGACATGTGAGGCTGGACGCGATCATCGGCCAGCCGCCGACGCGGGGAGCGTCGTAGGGGCGGGACTTGTCCCGCCCGCCGGCCAGGACTGACGCGGGCCGGGCAAGCCCGGCCCCTACGACTGGGACGATGGGCTAGCGGGAGCGGGGCAGGCCGAGGACCCGCTCGGCCAGGATGTTGTGCAGGATCTCGGAGGTCCCGGCCTCGATGGTGTTGGCCCGCGCCCGCAGGAAGCGGTACTGCCAGCGGCCTCCGTCCTGCACCTGGCCGGCGGGCCCGGCCGCGTCGACCGCGGTCTCGGTCATCCGCTGGTTCAGCTCCGACCACATCAGCTTCAGGATCGACCCCTCCGGGCCCGGGATCCCCTTCTTCATCAGGGCTGTCAGAGCCCGGTAGCTGTTGAGCTGCAGGGCCCGCGCCTCCACGTAGTGCTGGGCGACCCGCTGCCGGATCAGCGGGTCGGAGCCACGGTCCAGCCGGCGCACGTGGTCGGCCAGCTCGGCGACGGTGATCTGCGCCAGGGTGGCAAGCGCCATCCCCAGCGTGCCGCGCTCGTGCAGGAGCGTGGTCATGGCCACCGCCCAGCCCTCCCCGGGCTGGCCCAGCACCTGGCTCTTGGGCACCTGGACGTCCTGGAAGAAGATCTCGTTGAACTCGGCATCGCCGGTGATCTGCACCAGCGGCCGGACCTCGATGCCGGGGCTCTCCATGTCAACCAGCAGGTAGGTGAGCCCGTCGCGGGGATTGGCCTCGGCTCGCTCGCGGACCAGCAGCATGCACCAGCGGGCCACGTGGGCGAGGGTGGTCCAGACCTTCTGGCCGTTGACGACGTAGTGGTCGCCGCGGTCCTCGGCCCGGGTCTTGAGCGCGGAGAGGTCGGAGCCTGCGTTGGGCTCCGAGAAGCCCTGGCACCAGATCTCCTCAGCGCTTAGAAGCGGGGGCAGGTAGCGGCGCTTCTGCTCCTCGGTGCCGTGGGCGATCACGACCGGCCCGCCCATGCCCAGCCCGATCACGTTGATCGGCTCCGGCGCCCGCGCCTCGATCATCTCCTGGTTGAAGATCAGCTGCTCCATCAGGGTGGCGCCGAGGCCGCCGTACTCCTGGGGCCAGCCGATGCCGACGTAGCCCGCCTCGTGTAGCTTCCGCTGCCAAGCCCGGCGGCTCTCGACCAGGTCCGACTCCCCGTCCTTGGGCGCGTTGGCTTTCAGCCAGGCCCGGACCTCGTCCCCGAATGCCTTCTCCGAAGGGCTGAGGTCGAAGTCCACGCGGCTACCTTACGCGCAGATCAGTTCCAGTCGCGCCAGGTCTGGGCCAGCTCGGCCCGGGCCGCGCCCAGGCGGTCCTTCAGCAGCGCCAGCACCGCCCCCGCCGCCAGCAGCACCAGCGCGATCAGCCCGAAGTCGGCCCAGAGCGGAACCTCGAACACGAAGAGCGACCAGAGGGCGCCCACGGCCACCCCGGCGGAGCCGCCCAGCGCGAGGACACGGCTGCGGAACCCGATGCCCAGGAGGAGGGCGGCGACCCCCTCGACCACCAGCAGCGGCGTGTACAGCCAGCCTCGGCTTGCCTCCGAGAAGGCCTGGACGGCAGTCGTCCCCAGCAGCACGCCCAGACCCAGCGCCGCGGCGCCCCAGGCGAAGGGCCTGGGGTTCGGAAG
>DATGVT010000295.1:0-8565 GCA_035300005.1 Candidatus Acidiferrales bacterium | reverse complement strand
CGCCGGGCTCTGATGGTGGGCGACAACCAGCTGTCGGACGGAGGTGCGGTCGAGGCCGGGCTGGAGGTTTTGCTGCTGCCTCCGGTGCCGCCGGGGGGGCGGCGTGGCCTCGACCGCGTGTTGAGATTCTTCTAGTGGTGTGTTTGGGAATTAGCTGGACAAGGCGCGGCCCAGGCCGCCGAGGCCAAGGAAAGGGTGGCGCGACGAGGAGCGCATCTGGAGGATGCGTGACGATGAGCGCCGGGCCCGTTGACGCAGGCATCAGCGCACGCAGGGCGCTCGGCGGAAATGGGCCGATGGATTGTCCAGCGGTTTCCCGGACGCACCACTAACTGCTTCTAGTCGTGCTCTCCGGTCTCGTCCTTCTCGGTCTCGTGCTTCTCGGTCTCGTGCTTCTCGGTCTCGTGCTTCTCGACCTCGGGCTTCTCGACCTCGGGGTTCTCGACCTCGGTCTCGTCGTTGTCAGTGTCGGTGTCGTTGTCGGTCTCGGTCTCGGTTTCGTCCTCGACCTCGGCCTTCGCCGTGGTCGTCTCGTGCTTCTCGACCTCGCCCGAGGCGACCGGCGTCTGGCCGAACTCGTGCTGCTGCAGGAAGGACCGAGGCTGGGCGTGGAGCTGGGAGGCTCCGGCCCCAGCGAACAGGAGCAGGACGGCCGCGGCCGCCCCTGAAACCAGCAGGTACGGAATCTTCATCCCGGACCCTCCTTTGGGTGCCGTTCTGGCTGACTTTGCATTACTCGGTCGAGGTCGGCCGCGAGGACGAGCGCGGGGTGGTCGAGGGCCGCGGCCGCTGGCTGGGCTCCGGGGACTGGCCGTGCCCAGACCCGGGCGAGTCGCCGCGCTGGGGCGACCCCTTCCCGGGAGAGGCGGGGGCGCCGCGGCGGGGCACCGGGGCCGTCGAGGGTTCCGCGGGCGTGGGCGTGGCGCCCGGCTCCACCGCCCGGATGACGGCTTCCAACCGGCTCGTCCAGACGGCCGGGTCGGCGCTGCCGGTGGTCAGGATCCCCGCCAGCAGCACGGCGATCGCGCCGGCGGCGAAGCCAAGCGCCAGCCTGGGCAGCAGTGGCGGCCGAGGCGCCGGCTGACGCCGGCGGTAGCGTGCCTGCTCGGGCCGTGGCGAAGCCAGCGGGACCGAGTCCAGCCGGCGCGCCAGCCGCCTCCGCAGCTCGTCCGGCAGCGGGTCAGACATCTCTGCTCTCCATGGCAACGCTCGAGCGGCCGCGAGTCGGCAGTCCCCAGTCGGGGCCGAGAGCTTGAATCAGCGCGGTCCGCGCCGCCGCCAGGCGGCTGCCGACCGTGCGCTCGGAGACGTCCAGGAGGCGGGCGACCTCGCGGTTGTTGTAGCCGTGATAGTGGCGGAGCACGAAGGCGGCGCTCTGGGCGACCGGGAGGGCGGACAGGGCCCGGAGGAGCTCGCGGTCGGGAGGAGCCTGGCGCTCCGAGGGGCGCCCCAGCCGGCGCAGCAGCTCGCCCACCTCGCGCAGCCGTGCCCGGCGCTTGTAGGAGATGGCGACGTTGAGGGCGATCTGGTGGACCCAGGCCTCGGCCGGGCGCTCGGGCCGGAACCGGGGCCAGGCTCGAAACGCGCGCTCGAACGCCTCCTGGACGCAGTCCTCGGCCGCGGCCGCGTCGCCGAGCACGCCGTACAGGGTCCTCAGCAGGCGCGGGTAGAGGCTGCGGTAGAGGCGGTCGAAGTCCTCGCTGGAGCCGGGCTGGTAATCCCCGATGCTCTTTCTAACGGGCGGGGTTACGGGACACCCCTAGAAGGCTTCCTCCCGCAAGCCGGAGCTGAACTCGGCGACCCGCCGCACCAGCTCCTGTCGGCCGACCACGCCCGCCTCCAGCAGCACCGCCTGCAGCGCTCGCAGCCACTGCTCGTAGTAGGTGCCGCGCCCGTCCGCCACCTCAGCCACCAGCCGTTCTCGGAACGCGTCCCACGCGAAGAGCCCGCCCTCGCTGAGGGTGACCGCCAGCCCGAACGCCCGGCCCTCCCAGGGCGCCTCGAAGACCAGCTCGCCGTTGCGGCGGGGCAGCTCGGCCAGGCCGGCGACGCGGCGGTCGACGCTCAACCGCGAGCCTCCGCCGGCTGCCGGGGCCGGGCGACCCCGATCATCGAGTCCCGCGTCACCAGCTCGGCCAGCCGCTGCTGGCTCCAGCCCTCGGTGCCGGGCGGCCGCTCGGGCAGCACCAGGTAGCGCATGTCGGCGCTGGAGTCCCAGACCCGGACCTCGACCTCCTCCGGCAGCTCCAGGCCGAACTCGCGCATGACAGCCCGAGGCTCGATCACGGCTCGGGCCCGGTAAGGCGGCGACTTGTACCAGGTCGGGGGCAGCCCGAGGACGGGCCAGGGATAGCAGGAGCAGAGCGTGCAGACGATCAGGTTGTGCACGGCCGGCGTGTCCTCCAGGGCGACCAGATGCAGCGAGCTGGGCACCTCGATTCCGAGCTCGGCGACGGCGGCGTCGGCGTCCTCCAGCAGCCGCGCCCGGTAGTCGGGGTCGGCCCAGGCGCGCGCCACCACGCGGGCGCCCAGCAGCGGGCCGATGTCCTGCTCGTAGCGGGCCACCACCCGGTCGATGGCCTCCGAGGTGACGACGCCCTTTTCGACCAGCAGCGACTCCAGCGCCAGCGTCCGCGCCTCCACCTCGGAGGGCAGCTCGGGGTGATGGTGGCCGTCGCTCACCCGGCCGTCTCCAGGTAGCTCTCCCAGAGATCGACTCTGACCGTCTGCCGGGGCTCCGCCTGCTCGCCCCAGAGCTCGGCCGCCGCGAACTCCACCGTGTAGACGTGCTCCCAGTCCGGCCCCCCTCCGTGGGCGTTGGTGTCGGGGAGCAGGAACGGCCCCCTCACCAGCCGCACCGTGCCTCGCCTGCCGCGGGCGTAGCGGGGCAGCCGGGTGTGGCCGCTGGGGTTCAGGTTGCGAGCCCGGACCTGGTCGCCCGGCTGATACCGCGCCTGGGTCCCGGCCGGCCTCTTCTCGCGCTCGCGGCCGGCCGCCGCCGCGCGCTCCGCCTGGCCGGGCACCCAGCCGGCGACGCCTTTCTCGCGCGCCAGGGTCTCCACCGCCCACAGCCAGCGCTCGTAGTAGCCGGCTCGGAGGTACTCGGCCGGCGGCATCCGCTCGATGGCATGGCGGAACTCGTCCAGGTTGAAGAGGCCGCGCAGGCCGCCGGCCATCATCCCGCGCACCCGGCCTTCCCAGCGGTGGTGGAAGACCGGCTCGTCCTGCTCGACCTCCACCGGGCCGAAGCCGTGCCTGCCGCCCAGGTCGTGGACCCCGTTCACGCCCGGCTTCCGCGCAGCTCGCAGATGCGGAGGAACTCGGCCCGCAGCTCCGGGCTCTTCTCGTACTCCCCGCGCCAGAAGGTGGTGTGGGTCATCGACTCCACCTCCCGCACGCCGCGCATCTGCGTGCACAGGTGCACCCCGTCCAGGTAGACGGCCACCCCGTGAGCCTGCAGGATCTCGTCCAGCGTCTCCGCCACCTCGTGGCCGAGCCTTTCCTGGACGGTGAAGCGGCGGGCGAAGACCCGCACCAGCCGGGTCAGCTTGGAGATCCCGATGATCCGCTCGTGAGCCACGTAGCCGATGTGGGCGCGGCCGAAGAAGGGAAAGGCGTGGTGCTCGCAGAGGGCGTGGTAGGGAATGGGTCCCTCGACGACCTGGCTGATGGTGCAGTCCGGACCACCGTGGCATTCGGTGGGGAAGGCGGTGACCAGCTTGGGGTCGCCCTCGTAGCCCTCGGTGGCGTCGAAGAGGGCGCGCACGAAGCGGCGCGGAGTGTCCACCGTGGAGGGGGTCCCGGTGTCCATGCCCATGGCCTGAAACATCTCCCGGGCGTAGCCCTCGAACCGCCGCCAGTCCTCCGGGCTGATCTTGCGCGGCGAGCGCCGCTGCCAGTCGTCGAGCTCCTCGGTGTCGCCCGCCTGAAGCGAGCCGACCGCCTGTGGGGGGTGCCGGTGGCGCTGCATCAGCCCATCCTAGTCAACTCTTTGGTCTAGGCTCAGGGGAGGGGGTGACCGCCATGACCGATGCCGAACTCGACCTGCTCGAGTACTGCCCTGTCTGCGGCCGACCGCGCGAGGAGTGGACCGAGAACCAGGGGGAAGGCTATCCCACGGCCGAGCTCATCTACTGCTCGCGGGAGTGCGCGGCCAGGGACCAGGCCCGGGGCCACACGATCGTCTAGGCTGTTCTATCCCCGAGTAGGCGAGACACCCGCCTAGCTCTTTCGCGCCAAGAGTGGCGGCGCGATCCTGTTGTCACCACAACCTCAGGAGGCGCCGCCATGTCAAATGGCTCTGGCCCAGGAGCTGGGCAGTGCGCCAGCTGGGCTCGGAGCACATCTTCATCCGCGCTGGTCGACCTCAGACCAACGGCTGCGTGGAACGGGTCCAGGGCACCATCTTGGAGGAGTGTTGGAAGCCCAGTTTTGCCCACTCCCTGATCCCGAAGTCGACCGCCCTGGCCCAGGACTATTACCTGCGCTACTACAACGGTGACCGCACCCACAACGGCCGCTGGACCAGGGGCCGCACTCCCGAGGAGATGCTCAGGACGTGGCCTCGCTAGCCACTGGATGTCTCACGATCTCGGAGACAGGACAGCCTAGGTTCCCCTCAGGGGCCCAGGCGACCCGCCAGCAGGTGAGCGCTGACGACCAGGCGGTCCTGGTAAGTGGCTCCGCCCGAGTCCCAGGCGCCCGTGCAGGTGATCAGGGAGAGCCGGGCCGGGCCCTCGTTGGAGAAGAGCTCGGGAACGCTGGCCGAGCGGGGATAGCTGCTTACGCCGTCCACCTGGAAGGCGAGACGGCTGCCGTCTCCGCGCAGGACCAGGATCAGGTCACCCGGCCGCAGGCGGGCCAGGTCCCAGAACACCGCCTGGCCGGGGCGGACCCCGCGGTGGCCGTCGATCAGCGCGTTGCCGCGGTCACCGGGCGCCGGCCCGGGTTGGTACCAGGCCACCTCGCCCAGGCTGGAGGGCACTGCGACGTTGCCCTGGGCATCGATTCCAACCGCCTGGACCGCCGCGTCGACGCTCAGCCGGGGGATCTGAAGGCGGACCGCGGCGGGGATCGGCGCGCGCTGGGCAGGGGGGCCCGGGGCCAGGTCGGGCTCGCCCGCCAGGCCCGGGGATTCGACCAGCCCCGTGTTGGGCAAGCCCGGCGTGCGGCAGGTGGCCAGGGCGGACGGCCCCGTGAAGTCCTTCAGGCCGGAGGTGAACGACTGGGCGGTGCGGGTGTGCGGCAGGAAGGTGTTGAAGCAGCCGTTGAAGGGCAGCACCTGGAGGTCGATGCCTCCCTCCATGAAGTCGTTGACGGCCAGCTGCGTCGGGTTGCCCCGGCAGATCCAGCCGCCGCAGGGGACGGGGCCGGCGGCGTTGACCAGGAAGGTGACCGTGCCCGGCAGAGGCGCGATCGGCTGGTAGTGGGGGCCGGCCAGGATCGGATCGCAAACGGTGCCGGTGGCCGGCTGGGGCCCGGGGTCCGGGTTGCAGTGCCATTGGTAGATGCTGTCGCCGGACAGACTCCCGCCCTTGGTGAAGTCCACCGCCACCAGCAGGTCGCCCTGCATTCGATGCCCGGACATCGTCCCTGAGCAGCCTGCCGTCCGGGTCACCTTCCACTGCAGGAACTCGAAGTCCATGTGGCTGTCGCCGTTGTTCACCAGGCGCTCGGCCGCGAAGAAGATCTCCGGGTGGCCGTCGGCCCGGATACGGCTGGCGGCGTAGACGTTGCCGAGGTCGTCCTTGGCGGGCACGCTGCCGGTGCTGAACGAGAAGCCGTTGATGTCGTCGCCGTTCTTCAGCCCGCCGCCCAGGACGGTGGGGTCTCCGCCGCCGCAGGCGGTGGTGTCGGACGAGATGGGGTCGACCACGAAAAGCGTCGAGATCAGGTTGGCGTCGGAGCCGGCGGCCGCAGTCAGCGTGGGCGGGTTGGGCGGAGCCGAGCCGGCGCCCGGGCTGCCGCAGTTGAAGAGACCGCCGGAGCCGCTGAGATTGACGACCCCGGGCACCGCGGGGCAGGTGTTGGCAGGACCCGAGCCCGAGTTGGCCCAGTCGTGGACGCCGGCCGCGATGACGTCGGTGCGGACGTTGCCGTCCACCTCCAGCCAGGGCGACGGCGCCGCCAGGGCGGGACCGGCCGCGGCCAGGGTGAAGAGGGCGGCGGCAGCCAGCGCCGAAGCGGCTCGTGCCATGCGCCGCGCATCCTAGTGGCTCAGGCCCTGGGTTGGACCCGCCTAGGATGGAATGCAAGGCGATCTAGACTCGCCGGCCGGCCCCCGCCCAGTACCTCTCCTTCAGCTCGCGCTTCATCATCTTCCCGGCCAGATCCCGGGGCAGCTCGGGCACGAAGTCGACCGAGCGCGGCTTCTTGTAGGAGGCGAGCCGGCCGGCGCAGAAGTCGATCAGCTCCTGCTCGGAGACCTTCGCGCCCGGCCTCAGCTCCACCACCGCCTTGACCGACTCCCCCCACTCGTCGTCGGGGACGCCGATCACGGCCGCGTCGCGAACCGCCGGGTGCGCGTAGAGGGCGGCCTCCACCTCGGCCGGGTAGATGTTGACCCCGCCCGAGATGATCATGTCCACCTTGCGGTCGCAGATGTAGTAGTAGCCGTCCCCGTCGCGGTAAGCGACGTCGCCCACTGAGAAGAACCCGTCCCGCTGGCTCCGGCCGGTGGCGTCCGGCCGGTTGTAGTACTCGGCCAGCCAGCCGTTGCGGACCCAGAACTCCCCCGGCTGGCCGGCCGGCACCTCGACGCCCTCCTCGTCGGTGAGCCGGATCTCCTGGCCGGGCACCGCGGTGCCGCAGGAGCCCGGCTTTCGGAGCTGGTCCTCGGGCTTGAGCACGGTGTTGATCCCGGTCTCGGTGGCGCCGTAGAACTCCCAGAGGACCTCCCCCAGCCAGGCCACAGCGCGCTCCTTGAGCGCCTGGGGGCAGGGCGCGGCGCCCAGGATCAGAGCCCGCAGCGAGGAGGTGTCGTGCCGCGCGCGCACGGCCTCGGGCAGGTCCACCAGGCGCTTCAGCAGGGTGGGCGCCATGAAGGTGGTCGTCACCCGGTGGCGGGCGATCAGCTCCAGGGCCGGCTCGGCGTCGAACTTGCGCTGGATCACGTTGGTCGCCCCCAGCAGCTGGTGCAGGCCGGCGAAGAAGGCGACCGCCGAGTGATAGCCGGGACCGCACATCAGGTGCAGGTCGCGGTCGGAGAGCTCGAAGATGGAGATGACCTGGAGCACGTTCTCCAGGTTCACCCCCTGCGGGCGGTAGGCACCCTTCGGCTGGCCGGTTGTGCCCGAGGTGTAGATCATCGAGGCCCCCAGGCTCCCCGCCGAGCCCACCTCGGGTTCCCGGTCCGGAGCGGCGGCCATCAGCTCCTCGTAGCCCACCCAGCCGGCCGGTGGCTCGACCCCCAGCGCGACGTAGGCCCGCCTGCCCTTGACCTGGGGCCGGGCCTCCTCGACCACGGGCACGAACTCGGGTCCCGCGCAGACCACCCTGGCCCCGCTGTCGTTGAGCAGGTAGGCGACCTCGCCGCCGCGCAGCCGGTAGCCGATCGGTACCACGATGCCCTGGGACTTGCGCAGGCCGTTCGAGATCTCGAAGCCGGGGACGGAGTTGTAGGCCATGATCGCGACCCGGTCCCCGACCCCGCAGCCCAGCCCGGCCATGACGGCCGCCGCCTGGTTGGCGCGGGAGTTCAGCTGGGCGAACGTGACCACCCGGTCGCCCTCGATCAGCGCCGGCTGGTCGGGCCGGCTGGCGGCGTGGCCGGCGAGGATGTCGGAGGCCCCCACCGGTCCCATCTTAGGCACCGGCCGCCAGGCCGGGTCACAGAGATGGAGGCTTGCAACATGAGCCTCCTGTTGTAATATTCCATACCTGGTGCGTAGCAGATCCCGCAGCGTGCTGCTGGTCGAGGACGACAACGCGATCGCCGATCTCTACGCCTGGAAGCTCCGCCTCGACGGCATCACCGTGCACCAGGCGGCCGACTCCACCACCGCCGAGGTGATCTTCGAGAAGGCTCGTCCGGGGGTGGTCTGCCTGGACCAGCGCCTGCCCGACCGCTCCGGTGCCCGGGCCGCGCCGGGGTTCGCGCGCGCGGGCGCGACCGTCGTCCTCCTGACCAACGACCAGAGCTCCTTCGAGCGGCCCCCCAACGGGGTGACGCGGGCGCTCATGAAGTCGCGCACGACCCCGGCCCAGCTGTCGCAGATCGTGACCGAGCTGCTGGAGTCCCGGACGCCTCGCTGAGAGCGCGGAGGACGCCTCACCCGCGCTGAAACTTCTGGGCGTTCCCCATCGACTGCCAGGCGTAGGCCTGGACCACGGCCAGCTGCTGGCGCAGGTGGGCGCGATCGTGGTGGACCCACTCGTGCAGCAGCTCCCGGACCGTCAGGCGACCGACCTGCGGATGCCGCCCGCCCCGGTCGAGCTGGGCCGGCCCCAGGCTTCGCACCAGCTCCACGCTCGACCGCCGCTGCGAGGCCAGCTCGCCCAGCAGCTCGGCGGCCGGCCGCCGGCAGTCGTCCCGCTCCCGGGCCACCGCCTCCTGGTCCCAGGTCT
>DATGVT010000294.1:0-9364 GCA_035300005.1 Candidatus Acidiferrales bacterium | reverse complement strand
AGGGGCCGCAGCTTCAGCTTTCAGCCGAGAGCGTTCCGGCCGGCGAACTCCTGTCCCTGACCGCGCACCGGCTGCCGGCCGGCCAGTCCGGCAACGTGGTGCTGGAGAGCACGCCTCGAGTCCTCGGCAGCTTCCACGCCGACGCCCGAGGCGACGCCGGCGTAGTGGTCCGCATCCCCCGCGAGACCGCCGCCGGCGGTCACCAGATCCGGCTGTGCTGGCTCGGGACCTGCCACGCGTCGGCGTCGGTCAAGGTCACCTAGCTCCCAGCTAGAAGACCTCCGCTGCCAGCAGGTCCTCCACCGTCTCGCGCCGGCGCATCACCGCCGCCTGGCCGTCGCGCACCATCAGCACCTCCGGCCGGGGCATGCCGTTGTAGTTGCTGGCCATGGCCAGGCAGTAGGCGCCCGCCGCCGGCAGGCAGAGCACGTCACCCGGGCGCACCTCCGGCAGCCCGATGTCGGTGATCAGGATGTCGGTCGACTCGCAGTACTTGCCGGCGATGGTCACCGTCGCGGCCGGCTCAGCCTCCGGCGCGCTGGCCACGAACGCCTCATAGCGGGATCCGTACAGCTTGGGCCGGATGTTGTCGCCCATGCCTCCGTCCACCGCCACGAAGCGGCGCACCCCGGGGACGTCCTTGATGGAACCCACCGTGTAGAGGGCGACGCCGGCCGGCCCGGCCAGCGAGCGGCCGGGCTCGACCACCAGCTGCGGCTGCTCCAGACCGCGCGCTGAGGCGCCGCGCGACAGCGCGTCAAGAATTGTGGTCACGAAATGACGCGGCGTCGGCGGGTCGTCCTGACGCGTGTACGCGATCCCCAGGCCGCCGCCTGCCCCCAGCAGCTGGGGCTGGAACCCCAGGTCCCGCCGGAGCTCGGCCAGAAGGTCGAGCATGATCTCCATGGCGGCGCCGTAGGCGCGGAGATCGAAGATCTGCGAGCCCAGGTGCGAGTGGAGGCCGGCCAGCTGCAGGCGAGGGTGGCCGAGAGCGGCTTCGACCGCGGCGCGGGCCTGGCCCGCCTCCACCGAGAAGCCGAACTTGGAGTCCAGCTGGCCGGTGCTGATGAAGTCGTGCGTGTCCGGCTTGATCCCCGGCGAGACCCGGACCAGGGCGCGCATCCGCCGGCCTTCAGGGACCACCCGGAGCAGGAGCTCGAACTCGTAGGCGCCGTCGATCACCAGGGTGGTGCCCGCCCGGAACGCATGGTCGAGGTCCTCGGCGCTCTTGTTGTTGCCCAGGAAGAAGATGCGCTCGGCGGGGAAGCCCGACCGCAGCGCCAGCTCCAGTTCGCCCGCCGACACCACGTCCAGCCCCATGCCCTCCTCGGCCACCACCCGCAGGAAGCGCGGAGAGGCGAAGGCCTTGGCCGAATAGAGGACGCGGCCGGCCCCGTCCATGGCCCGCACGAACTCGGCGGCCCGCTGGCGCACCGTCGCCTCGTCGTAGACGTACAGGGGTGTGCCGTGGGTTCGGGCCAGCTCGACCAGGTCGCACCCGCCCACCTCCATGTGGCCGGCCGGGTTGACCCGGTACGTGACCGGGAAGAGCAAGGCTGGGGCTAGTTGGGAGACCCGCAGGAGCCGCAGCCGCCCCCGCAGCAGCCGCCGCTCCCGGCGCCGAACTCGAGCGAGGCCCCAGCGTCGGCCACCCCGCTGACCGCGAAGCTGGATACGAGCACCCTCGTCTTCAGGGACTCGCAGCGGGGGCAGGCCTGGCCGCGATCGCGCTCGGCGAACCTGGTCAGCACCTCAAAGGTGCTGGCACAGTCCTGGCATCGATACTCGTAGATCGGCATCGGCATGGATTCTAAGCTCGAACCGCTGGCGGCGCTGATCGCCGGCTGGCCGGGTCTGGTCAGCCGGCCCGATCCCGGGCTCCTGGAGGACTGTCTGGTCCTGGAGCCGTGGCTGCCGGCCGGCTGCCGGCTGGTCGACGTCGGCTCCGGCAACGGGCTGCCCGGCCTGCCCCTGCGGCTGCTCCGTCCCGACCTGCGGCTCACGCTGCTGGAGGCCAACCGGCGGCGGGCCGCCTTCCTGGTCCAGGCCTGCGCCCGCCTGGGCCTGGCCGATGTTCAGGTGCTGGCGGAGCGGGCCGAGCTGGCCGGCCGCGACCCCGCCCACCGGGAGGCCTACGACACCGCCGCCGCCCGGGCCCTGGCCCCGCTTCGGGTCCTGGTCGAGCTCTGCCTGCCGCTGGTCCGGGTGGGCGGCCGGCTGCTGGCCATGAAGACCGCCGCCCAGGCCGAGGTGGAGGCCGCCGGCCCAGCCCTGCGGCTGCTGGGCGGCGAGCTCGAAGTGGTCGCGCCGGCGCCCAGTCCCACCCGCCGGCGGGGAAGCATCGTGGTGGTGGCGAAGGTGCGTCCGACGCCCTCCGGCTACCCTCGCCGGCCGGGAGTTCCCGGCCGTCGGCCCCTGGGTATGTAAAGCTGGTGACGTTGCAGACTCTGACCACTCCCGACCGCCTGGTCATCGCCGGCACCGAGCTCCGCTCGCGCCTGTTCCTGGGCACCGGAAAGCACCGCAGCGAGGAGGAGATGCTGGGCTCGCTGGAAGCCTCCGGGGCGGAGCTGGTCACGGTCGCGCTGCGGCGGCTGGACCTCGACGACCCGCGCAAGAAGACGCTCCTCGACCAGATCGATTGGAAGCGCTACCGCTGCCTGCCCAACACCGCCGGCTGCCGCACCGCCGAGGAAGCGGTCCGCATCGCCCGGCTGGCGCGCTCGATGGGCCTCTCCGACTGGGTCAAGCTGGAGGTCATCCCCGACCCCCGCTACCTCCTGCCCGACCCGGAGGAGACCCTGAAAGCCGCCCGGATCCTGGTCGGGGAGGGGTTCACCGTGCTGCCCTACATCAACGCCGACCCGGTGCTGGCGAAGAAGCTGGAGGAAATCGGCACGGCCACGGTCATGCCGCTCGGCTCGCCGATCGGCTCCGGCCAGGGCCTGGTCACGCTGGAGCAGATCCGGATCATCATCGAGAACGCGGGCGTGCCGGTAGTGGTCGACGCGGGCATCGGGGCTCCCTCCGACGCCGCCCTCGCTATGGAGCTGGGCGCCGACGCGGTGCTGGTGAACACCGCGATCGCCCGTGCCCGCGACCCGGTCCTGATGGCGGAGGCGATCCGGCTGGGCGTCGAGGCCGGCCGCAAGTCCTACCTGGCCGGGCGGATCCCGCGACTGCCGAACGCCAGCCCCAGCTCGCCCACGGAGGGCGTCTCTCCGCGCTCGTAGTCCCCATAGCAATGGCGGTGGTGGACACCGCCGCGGCGGGACTCGAGGCCGCTGGCAGGGGCGCGACCATCGTGCAGCTGCGAGCCCCTCTCCTCAGCATCCGGCAGCTGGAGTCGGCGGCCGAGGCGCTGGTGAGCGCGTCCCCGCTGCCGGTCCTGATCAGCTCTCGGGCGGACGTCGCCCTGGCCGCCGGCGCGGCCGGCGTCAACCTGCCCGAGACGGACCTGCCGGTGGCCGCGGCCAGGCGGCTGCTCGGCTCCGAGCGCCTGGTCGGCCGGTCGGTGCACTCCGCCGCCGCGGCCCGGGAGGCGGAGGAGCACGGCGCCGACTACGTCATCTTCGGACCCGTCTTCGAGAGCCCCACGCACGCCGGCCGCCGGGGGCTGGGCCTGGACGCCCTGGCCGAGGTGGCCCGAGCGGTGGCGATCCCGGTGCTCGCCATCGGCGGCGTCGACCCTGAGCGGGCGGCAGACTGCCGGCGGGCGGGCGCGGGCGGCTTCGCCGCCATCTCCTACTTCAGCCGGTGATCGCCCTCCGCGTCAACGGCCGCCCCGTCGAGCTGCCGCGGCCCACGCCCCTGCTCGACTACCTCCAGAGCCTGGGCGTCAACCCTCGCGTGGTGGCGGTGGAGGTCAACGAACGCATCCTGGACCGGGATGAGTTCGCCCTGACCACCCTCGCCGGCGGAGACGTGGTCGAGATCGTCCGCATGGTCGGCGGTGGCGCGGAGCCCGGATTGTTACACGTGTAACAACGCGCCCTGGCAGGGTGCTAGGTCCGCTCCTTCAGGGCGGCCAGGGCTTCGGCGCGCTCGTCCCAGGGCTCCTTGCCGGCGGCGGTCAGCATCGACCGTTCGTGGCCCTTGCCGGCCAGCAGGACCACGTCCCCGCGCCTGGCCAGGGCGATCGCGCGCCTGATCGCCGCCCGGCGGTCGAGCACCACCTCGAAGTCCCTTCCCGGGGCCTTGCCCACCACCCCCGACTGGACCTCGCGGGCGATCTCGGCCGGATCCTCCTGGAGAGGGTCATCGGTGGTGATCACGAAGAAGTCCGCCGCTGACGCCGCCCGGCCCATGCCCGGCCGGTCGTGGTCCGAGCGGGCGGTGCTGCCGAACACCACGATCAGGCGTCCGGCGGTGAACGGCCGCAGCTCGGCCAGCGCGCTGGCCAGGGAGCCGGCCGAGTGCGCGAAGTCGATGTAGACCTTGAAGTCCTGGCCCGCCTCCACCGGCTCCAGGCGCCCCCGGACGCCGCGGAAGCTGGAGAGGCCGGCCGCCACCTTCTCCACCGGCACCTCCAGGGCCAGGCAGATGCCGGCCGCGCAGAGCGCGTTATAGATGTTGAAGCGGGCCGGCACGTGCAGCCTCACCATCTCCCTGCCCAGGGGCGTGACCAGCCGGAAGCGCGAGCCCGCCGCCGACGCCTGAACCCCGAGAGCCCGCAGGTCGCCCTCCGCGCCCAGCGAGTAGGACCAGCTGCGCTCGATCGGCCGCTGGACCAGGTGGCGGTAGCTGTGGTCGTCCCGGTTCAGCAGGGCCGTCTTGGGAATGCCCTTGGCGGCCGACCCCGCGCAGATGTCGATCAGCCTGGCCTTCGCCTCCAGATAGGCTTCCCAGGTCGGGTGGTAGTCGAGATGGTCGTGACCGACGTTGGTGAAGGCGGCGACGTCGAAGTCGCAGGCGGCCACGCGCTGCTGAACCAGCGCGTGCGAGGTCACCTCCAGGACCGCCGCCTGGGCTCCTGAGTCGCGTACGCGGGCCAGCCAGGCCTGCACCTCGGACGCCTCCACGGTGGTCTGGCCGCTGAGGTTGTCGGCCTCCTGGTCGTCGACGCGCAGCGCGACCGTGCTCATGGCGCCGACGCCGATCCCCGCCGACTCCAGGACGTGGGCGGCCATGTGGGTGGTCGTCGTCTTGCCGTCGGTGCCGGTCACCCCCGCCAGCCGAAGCTGCCGCGCGGGATAGGCGTGGAAGGCGGCCGCCAGCTCGCCCAGGCCAGTACGGGTCGACGGCAGCCGGATCCAGGCGGTGCCCGCCGGCGCGCCGGCCGGCTTCTCCAGGGCGACGGCGGCCCCGCGTGCAGCCGCCTCGGCCGCGTAGGCGTGCCCGTCGACGTGGAGGCCAGGTACCGCGACGAAGAGGTCGCCCGGCCCCGCCAGGCGGGAGTCGTAGGCGATCCCGGTGATCTCCGTGTCGCCGCCCGCCTCGACGACCGCTCCCGGCACGCCGGCGGCCAGCTCGGAGAGCCGCACGACCCGCAGCATAATCGGGTGGTGGAGGCCGAGATCGGAGGCCGCCTTTTCCGTTGGGGGGAGCGCGTCTACGTGATGGGGATCGTCAACGTGACACCGGACTCCTTCAGCGGCGACGGGCTGGCCGGCGATCCCGCAGCCGCGATCGCGCGAGGCCTCCGGCAAGCCGCCGAGGGCGCCGACATCCTGGACGTGGGCGGCGAGTCGACGCGGCCCGGTCACACGCCGGTCCCTGAGGCGGAGGAGCTGCGCCGCGTCCTCCCGGTGGTGGAGGCGCTGGCAGCGCGCAGCGGCGTGCCGGTCTCCATCGACACCACCAAGCCGGAGGTGGCGCGCCGGGCGCTGGATACCGGGGCCAGCATCGTCAACGACGTCTGGGGGCTGAAGCGGGCGCCGCAGCTGGCGGAGCTTGCCGCCCAGCGCGGGGCGGCCCTGGTCGCCATGCACAACCAGGCTGGCAGCGCCTACGCGGGCGACCTGGTGGCGGAGGTGAAGGCGAGCCTGGAGCGCTCACTGGCGCAGGCGCTCGAGGCCGGCCTGCCGCGCGGTCGGGTCATCCTGGATCCCGGCCTGGGCTTCGGAAAGACGGGCCGGCAAAACCTGGTCCTGCTGCGCCGGCTGGCGGAGCTGAAGGAGCTCGGCCAGCCGCTGCTGGTCGGCAGCAGCCGCAAGTCCTTCATCGGCCGCATCCTGGACCTGCCGGTCGACCAGCGGCTGGAGGGCACCGCCGCCACCGTGGCCGCCGCCGTGCTGCGCGGTGCCGACCTCGTCCGCGTGCACGACGTCCGCGAGATGGCGCGCGTGGTGCGCGTGGCGGAGCAGCTACGCTGACGATCGCCTACCTGGGGCTGGGCTCGAACCTGGGGGACCGCGAAGCCCGGCTGGGGGCCGCCCGGGACGCCCTGGAAACCAGGGGCGCGCGCATCCTGCGGGCCAGCGAGGTGGCCGAGACCGAGCCCTGGGGCGTGGAGGACCAGCCCCGGTTCCTGAACCAGGTGCTGGAAGTCGAGTGGCCGGGCAGTGCGCGGCAGCTGCTCGCGGCCGTCCAGCAGGTAGAGGCGGCGGTCGGCCGCCGCCCGACCTTCCGTTGGGGCCCGCGCGAGATCGACGTCGACATCCTCCTCTTCGGGGAGGAGGCGATCGACGAGCCCGACCTCCAGGTGCCCCACCCCCGGCTCGGCGAGCGGCCCTTCGTGCTGGAGCCGCTCCGGGAGCTGCGCCCCGACCTGGCCATACTGGGCCGGTGAGGGCGCCGTGACGCCCCAGCGGCTCCGGGTGGCCTGGCTCGGCCACAAGTCACCGCAGCTGGGCGGGGGGATCGCCACCTACTCCAAGGAGGTGACGGACGGCCTGCGCCGGCGCGGGGTGCAGGTGGTGCTGTTCCACCACGGGGTCAAGACGGAGATCCAGGACCACGGCACCTCGGTGGAGGCGGTCGCCCTGGAGGCGGTCCCCCTGATGAAGGCGCTCGTCTTCTCGCCGCCGCGGGCGAAGCGGCAGCTGGTCGACCGCCTGGGCAAGCGCGAGTTCGACCTCGTGCACGCCTCCTTCTGGTTCTCCAGCCTCGACT
The DNA here is from genome assembly GCA_035300005.1 of Candidatus Acidiferrales bacterium. GTDB lineage: Bacteria > Chloroflexota > Dormibacteria > Dormibacterales > Dormibacteraceae > DATGVT01. The sequence continues at coordinate 2,311 of DATGVT010000294.1, read as the reverse complement.
TCGACCTGCCCAAGGTCTGCCACGCCCAGGGCGTCCCCATCATCGCCACCTTCCACGTCGCCTTCGACCAGCGGCGCTCGCTCTGGGGAGGCATCACCAGCGCCACCTACCGCCTGTACGCGCCGGTCCTGGCCGAATGCGACCGCGTCATCGTCTTCTCGGACACGCAGCGCGCGATCCTGGCCGACCTTGACGTCCCTGAGCGCGTGCTGACCGTGATTCCGAACGGCGTCGACGTGGACAAGTACCGTCCCGGCGAGAGCGACTTCAAGCAGCGGCTGAGCGCCGACCGCCTGTTCGTCTACATGGGCCGGATCGACAGCGAGAAGAACGTCGGCTCGCTGCTCGACGCCTTCATGGCCAGCCGGCTGCCGGACGGGGTTCACCTGGCGGTGGTCGGAGGGGGCAGCGAGCGGCGCCTGCTGCAGCGCCTCTACCGCGACCCCCGCATCCACTTCCTGGGCCACATCGCGGACGAGCAGGAGCGGATCTCCATCCTGCGCGCGGCCGACGCCTTCTTCCTGCCCTCCAGCGTCGAGGGGCTCTCGCTCTCCATGCTGGAGGCCATGGCCTGCGGGGCGGCCACCGTGGCCACCGACGTGGGCAGCGACGGCGACGCCTTGCGCGGCGCCGGCATCGTCATCGACCCCCAGAACCTGACCGCCGAGCTGGGCCTCTCGATTCGCCTGCTGCTCGAGCTGCCGGGCCTGGCGGCGGACCTGGGCCGCGCCGCGCGGGAGCGGGTGCTGGAGCGCTTCTCGCTGGCCGGCAACGTGGACACGCTGGTGGACCTCTACCAGGAGGTGGTGGCCGGCGGCGCCCGGCTGGCTAGCCGGGCCGGGCGTTCGTGAAGCGATAGCCGATGCCGGGCACGGCCAGGATGTAGAACGGCCGCGACGGCTGGCTCTCGATCTTCCGGCGCAGGTTGCGGATGTGCACGTCGATGACGCGGGTCTCGATCGGGTACTCGTAGCCCCAGATCGTGTTCAGGATCTTCTCCCGGCTCAGCACCTTGCCGGCGTTGGTGGCCAGAAAGGTCAGCAGGTCGAACTCGGTGTGCGTGAGGTCGACCTCCCGGTTCTGCTTGTAGACGCGGCGCTCGTTGACGTCGATGACCAGGTCGCGAAACTCGAGACGCCCCTTGACGGCCCCGTCCCCGCCGCTCTGCCGCGAGCGGCGCAGGTGGGCGGCCACGCGGGCCATCAGCTCGCGCACCCGCAGCGGCTTGGTGACGTAGTCGTCGGCCCCGATCTCCAGCGCGACCACGACGTCGATCTCGTCGCCGCGCGTGCTCAGCATGATGACGGGGACGGAGCCGTCCAGCCGGCGCAGCTCCCGGCAGACGTCGAACCCCGACCCATCCGGCAGGGCCAGCTCCAGCAGCACCAGGCTGGGCTTCGACTCCGCGAAGACCCGGACGCCTTCGGTCCCGCTGTCGGCCTCCAGGAACTCGTAGCCATCCTGCTCGCAAGCCGAGCGGACCTCGCGGCGCGTGGCAACCTCGCCGTCGATGACCAGAATGCGCCGCGCCCCCGCCCCTGCCGCGTCAGCCATCCCCTACGGACGAGACTTTAGCCCAGGTAGCGAAAAACTGTTAGGAATTGTTGCGACCTTAACAAGTCAGCGCGTCAAGATGACCGATGTCGTTAACGCGGCTGATGATGGTCCTCCCGCGGCGCTCCTCCAGCACGCTGATGGAGGCGTTTTCGATCCGGAACGGAAAGACGCCATCGCTGCTCCGGCCCAGGAACCGGCTGAGCGCGACCTGGATCACGCCGCCATGGCTGACCACCAGCACGTCACCCCGCGGGTGGCGCGCGTAGAGAGACTCCATCTCCGCCGCCACCCGGGCCTCGAAGGCAGCCGCCGGCTCCCCCTGCGGCACCAGGTCCCAGGAGGGCCGCTGCTGCCAGCGCGCCCAGAGCTCCGGATAGCGCACGGCCAGGTCGTCGCGGTTCAGTCCCTCCCATTCGCCGAGCCCGATCTCACGCAGCCCGGGCCGCGGCACCACCTCCAGCCCGGTCCGCGCGGCGAGCGCCTGCGCGGTCTGCTGGGCGCGGCGGAGATCGCTCGAATAGAGGGCCTCCCAGTTCCCGGCGGCCAGGCGCCCGGCCAGGCGCTCGGCCTGCCGCCGGCCGAGGTCGGAGAGCTCCGGGTCCTGCTGGCCCTGGATTCGGTGCAGGTGGTTCCAGGTCGACTCCGCGTGGCGGATCAGGAAGAAACGTGCCGGCGGAAGCGGAGTCGGGAGCGGAGGCTCGGGTGGCTCAGGCTGCGCGAATTTGATGAAAGGTATATCTATACTACCTCTGAC
>DATGVT010000293.1:0-7004 GCA_035300005.1 Candidatus Acidiferrales bacterium | reverse complement strand
GGGCACGCCGAGCAAGAAGAAGGCGGTGAAGTTGACGACGACCAGGAAGAGCATCAGCCCGAGCGTTCCCACCAGGCCGGCCATCGCGGCCGCCGCGGTGGTCACGCCCGAGCGGGCAGCCGAGGCAGCCGAGCCGGGCGCGGGCCCGGGCGCGGGGTCGGACCAGTGCTCGCCCGCCAGGGCCGCCCGAGCCTGCGGCCACGAGTGGACCTGGGCGGAGGCGCTGAGCCCGGCTCCGACGCCGGCCGGCACCGCTGCCAGCAGCAGGCCCACGACGAGGGCGGGGGCGTGGCGGCGGAGAACCGGCCAGGGAATCAGCCAGCGCCGCCGCCGGCGAGCGCGGGCCAGGCCGGCGTCCAGCAGCCGCTCGCGGTCGAAGCTGGCGGCGCAGAGCAGCGTCAGGGCGAGGCAGGCCAGCAGCGGGATCAGCAGCGAGGCCGGCGCCAGCGGGGAGCGGAAGACGAACAGGGCCAGCGGCAGGTCCGCGACCGCCGCCGAGATGGGCGCCAGCAGGAAGGACCAGGCCCCGCCCGCGGCGCCCTCGCGCGGGAAGAGCAGGAAGCCGAGCATCCGCCCCATCGCCGCCCAGTAGGCCGTGATGGCGGCCACCAGCCCGAAGACCGGCAGCAGGTCCCAGGGCGCGTCACGGCCGAAAAGCCAGAGCAGGAGCAGCCCGGCACCCATCCAGAAGCCGACCCAGACCACGCTCACCACCAGCCCGGGCAGCACCTCGAGCCAGATCAGGGTGGGGTCGTCCAGGGGCGTGTAGAGGAGCACCTCCAGCGACTGCTGCGCCTTCTCCCACCAGACGCCGATGGAGCTCTTGATCGACTCCAGCAGCGCGAAGGACATGAAGAAGAGCGGCAGCAGCAGCCCTGCCTGCAGGGCGCGGCCGCCGCCCAGGCTGGAGGCCAGCTGCCCGAGCCCACCGGGCAGCGCGCCGAAGAGCGCCGTCCCGGCCACCAGCAGGAGCACGAAGGCGTTCAGGTACATGACCCAGGAGAGGTCGCCCCGCCGCCACCAGGAGGAGACGTAGAAGGGGAGCACGGTGCGCAGGAGCGGCCCCTGCCGGAGGAGGGCGCGCAGCATTACTGAGGGCCTCAGCCCGGCGGCCGGCGGGGCCTTGGCGGCGCTCGCCGGCTCCACCGCCTCCGAAGGTCGCGTCTCCATCGCCTGCAGGTAAACCGCCTCCAGGCTCTGCTCGACCTCCTCGAGCTCGTAGTAGGGCGTGCCCAGCCGCAGCAGGCGCCGCTGCAGCTCGCCCGCGAAGGCGGCCAGCTCGGCGGCGGGCGTCTCCCAGGGCAGGCCGTAGGTCAGGCGCTCGCCTTCCAGGCGCGGGTCCTGCGCGTTCGCGTGGAGCCAGGCCAGCAGCGCCTGGCCGTCCTCGGGTGCCCGCGCCAGATGAGCCCGGAACCGGCGGCCGGGATGGGCTGCCCGCCTCAGCCCGTCGAGCGTCCCCTCGGCCACGACCCGGCCCCGGCGCATGATGGCGATCCGGTCGGCGATCAGCTCGGCTTCTCCCAGCACGTGGGTCGTGACCACCATCGCCGCCCCGCGCTCGCGCTGCTCGGCCAGGTATCGCCGCATGTCGGCGGCCGCCACCGGGTCGAGGCCGGCCGTGGGCTCGTCGCAGAAGATCCAGTTGGGCTCGTGGAGCGTGGCCCGGATCAGAGCCACCTTCTGCGCCATGCCGCGAGAGAAGGCCCAGAGCACCGTGTCCTGGCGGTCGGCCAGCTCGAAGCGCTCCAGCAGCCGGTGGACCCGCCGCCCGCGCTCGGGCTCCGCCACGCCGTAGAGCCGGCCGAAGTGGTCCAGGTACTCCAGCGCCGTGCAGCGCCCGTAGAGCCGCGCCTGGTCGGGGACCACTCCCAGCCGCGCGCGGATGCGGTCCAGGTCGCCCGGCATCTGGAGCCCGTCCATCGAGATCCGGCCGGCGTCCGGGCGCAGGATGCCGCCGGCGCAGCGCAGGGTGGTCGACTTGCCGGCGCCGTTCTGGCCCAGCAGCACCAGCAGCTGCCCCTGCTCCACCCTGAGGTCCACTCCGTCCACGGCGCGGACGTCCTCGAAGCTCTTCTCGAGGCCCTCGACCTGGATCACTGGATCGCCGAGTCTAGATCTTCTCGAACGACTCCACGGGCAATACGAACACCGTGGCGCCGCCGACCTGGACCTCCACCGGGTAGGGCATGAAGAGCTCTCCCGGCTCCACCATCGGGGGCACCGGCGTCAGGTAGCGGCTGCGCTCGCGGCAGTTGGCGCGGATGGTCTCCAGCACCTCGGCCACCCGCTCGTCGTCGACCCCGATCAGCAGCGTGGAGTTGCCCTGCTGCAGGAAGCCGCCCGAGGAGGCGACCCGGGTCACGCTGACGCCGGTCGTGGACAGCGCCTGGACGGTCCGGGCGGCGTCCTCGCCCTGGACGATGGCGATTACGAGCTTCGTGGCGTCGCCCCCTTCAGCAGCTCGTTGACCCGGTCGAGGACCTCTGCCTGCAGCTCGCCGGCCGGCAACCGGGCGTTCAGCCGCACAAAGCGGTGCGGCTCGGCGGCGGCCAGCCGATCGTACTCCGCGGTCACGCGGCGGTGGAATTCGGGCGCCTCCGCCTCCAGGCGGTCGGCGTTCTTGCCGGCGCTCGAATGGCGGTCCAGCCCGGCCTCCGCCGGCAGCTCGAGCAGGAAGGTCAGGTCGGGGCGCGGGAAGCTCTCGGGCCAGTAGGTCGGAGCCCCCCGCCCGCCGCCCTGATAGGCCAGCGTAGAGTCGTGGTAGCGGTCGACCAGCACCACGCGACCCTCCGCCAGGGCGGGCAGCACGACCTCCGCCAGCAGCTGCCGGCGGGCGGCCATGAAGAGCAGCATCTCGGCCTCGGGGTCCAGCTCCAGCCGCGAGTGGAGCAGGACCTCGCGCAGCCTCTCGCCCAGCTGGGTGCCGCCCGGCTCCCGCACCAGCACGGGCCGCCGGTCCTTGAGAGCGCGGCCGAGCAGCTCAATCTGCGTGGTCTTGCCGGAGCCCTCCGGGCCCTCGAAGGTTATGAAGAGGCCGCGCGGCACCCCCTGCTCAGTCCTCGAGGTCGGAGGCGGGGAAGATGCGCAGCCGGCGCTGCGGCTCCTTGCCCGTGGAGCGGGCGACCAGCTCGTGCTCGGTGACCAGCTGGTGCTGGAGGCGGCGGACGTACGCATTCTGGGGCGAGATCTCCTGGGCCCGGAGCGTGGACTTCACGGTGCGGATCGCCTCCAGCGCCTCCGAGAGCGCCAGCTGCACCTGGGCCTCCTGCTGCTCGGCGCCGTAGATCCGCTGCAGCGCCTCCCTGACCTGGCTGGTCGTATTGCTCCTCAGGATGTGGATGGGCAGGCCGCGGCTCTCGGCCTGGCGGATCGAGTCGGGCCGTCGCCGGTAGTAGTTCTTCAGGGTCAACACCGCGTCGGCGCCGTCCAGGTTGCCCAGCACGCGCACCGGCAGCTCGAGGTCACGGATCGAGTGCTCCAGGTACGTGCGGCTGACGCCGTAGGGGAAGATGGCGAGCGTCTGCCGGGTCCGAGGAGCCGAAGGCGGCGCCGCCGCCGGCTGGTCGGTGTTGAAGATCATGCGGCCCTCGCGCGTCCGGAGGCGGATGCGCGGCGTCGGCACCGTTCCCCGCAAGGATGCGTCCACGACGTCGGCCAGGGGCTGGTGGATGGCGACCCGGTCCCGGTCCTGGATCTCGACCAGCACGTCGAAGGTGGGCGGCGCCTGCCGCTCCAGCACCGACTTCTGGGTGCCCCGCCGGCGGGCCTCCTCGTCGCTCAGGGTCACCGACTGGATGCCGCCCAGGAGGTCGTTGAGGGTCGGGTTCACGAGCAGGTTCTCGAGGGTCTGGCCGTGGGCGGTGGCGATCAGCTGCACGCCGCGCTCGGCGATGGTGCGCGCCGCCGCCGCCTCCAGCTCGGTGCCGATCTCGTCGATGACGATGACCTCGGGCATGTGGTTCTCCACCGCCTCGATCATCACCGCGTGCTGAAGCGAGGGCGTCCGCACCTGCATGCGGCGGGCGCGGCCGATGCCCGGGTGCGGGATGTCGCCGTCGCCGCCGATCTCGTTGGACGTGTCGACGATCACCACTCGCTTGCGCAGCTCCTCGCCCGCCAGCCGGGCCGCCTCGCGCAGCATCGTGGTCTTGCCGATGCCGGGCTTGCCGAGCAGGAGGATGCTCTGGCCGGAGACCACGATGTCGCGGATGATCTCGGCCGTCCCGGTCACCGCGCGCCCCACGCGGCAGGTCAGCCCGACGATGCGGCCGGAGCGGTTTCGGATCGCCGAAACTCGGTGCAGGGTCCGCTCGATCCCGGCCCGGTTGTCGTCGCTGAACTGGCCGACCCGATGCGCGACGTACTCGATGTCGGCCTCGGTGACCGGCCGCTCCGCCAGCAGCACCTCCCGGCCGGGTGCCCGCGCCTCGGGCTCGCGGCCCAGGTCGAGCACGATCTCCAGCAGCTGGCCGGGTTCGATGCGCTCGTGCAAGGCCGCGTAGAGGTGCGGCGGCAGCGCCTGCGCGAGGAGCTCGATCTCCCCGTCCCAGCTGGCGTCGGGTGCTGGCTCGCGCATCAGCCGAAAGAGGGGACGAGGCCCTTCTCGCGGACGGGCACTCTCACTACGAGCTCTTTGACCAGGAGCGACTGCGTCACGAGGCTGCTGAAACCGCGCCCTCGAAGGGCGTCGATCATCAATGAATCATAGTGGCGGAGGCTGGACCAGGCCGGCTGGCCCGCCTCCAGCAGCCCGAGCGCGAAATCGGCCATCTCCTCCGGCAGCGGAGCTTCCGGCAGGACCAGGAAGGAGAGGGTGGAGGGGGCGGCGCCGGTACCGCGCTCGACCCGCGTCCAGGCTGTCAGCTCGACGCGGTCGACGACCAGCTCCTCGCCGCCGGTGGACCGCCTGCGCAGGGCGCGCCACTCGCCGTAGCTGGGGGCTTCCAGCTGGGCGACGCCCAGCGGGGTCACCTTGCGGTAGAGGTGGTAGAGCCGGCGGAGGTCGCCGCCTCGCGCCGAGCGGATGCCGGCCGGGGCGCCGGGACCCGCCGGCCGCGGCGACTCCGAGTAGAGCACGAACTCGGTCGCGTACTGCCGAAAGCCCTGCAGCCGGAAGATGGGGGTCAGCGGGTCGGGTTGGGGCAGGCGGACGAACAGCCTGTGCACTCGTCGTTCCAGGGCCCGGTTGGTGAGGTGCTGGACCAACGGCGGCGCCACCCGCTCCGGGTTCTCGCCGTCGACGACGCAGAGGTTCACGACCTGCAGCACAGGCGCCGACGGATGCGCGGTCGCCTGGATGAACCCGATCACGCCGGCGTCCGACTCCCCCACGTAGATCAGCGTCTCGCCGGCCAGCGGGACCAGAGCCCGCAGGGTCTGGCTGAGCAGCGACCAGAGCCGGGCCGCCGGCGGCTCTTGCTCGGACAGCTGCGAGCCGGCGTTCTGGTAGATGCGCTCCAGTTGCGATAGGTCCCGCAGGCTGGCGGCGCGGACGTTCACGATCTCGCGGCCGCCAGCTTCAGGAACTGGCGATGCAGCCGGCGGTCGGCGGTCAGCTCGGGGTGGAAGCAGAGACCCACGATGCGGCCCTGGCGAATTGCCACAGGGTGGCCTTCATGCTCGGCCAGCACCTCCGCCGAGCCGGCGTCCTCGACCAGCGGCGAGCGGATGAAGACGCCGGGGAAGGTTCCCTCCAGGTCCCGGACGCGGAGCGCGGTCTCGAAGCTATCGGCCTGGCGCCCGTAGCCGTTGCGGCGGACGGCGACGTCCATCACCTCCAGGCTTCGCTGCCCCTCCGCCGCGTCCGAGATCCGCTTCGCCATCACGATCAGGCCGGCGCAGGTGCCCAGGGTGGGCAGGCCGCCGCGGATGGCGTCCCGGACCGGCTCGAAGAGGCCCATCCGCTCCATCAGCATGGTCAAGGTCGTGCTCTCGCCGCCGGGGATGACGAGCGCGTCCAGGCCTTCCAGGTCGGCCGGCAGCCGGACCAGGCGGGCCCGGGCGCCGGAGGCCGCAAAAGCGCGAGCGTGCTCGGCGAACGCGCCCTGGAGCGCCATGACCCCCACCGTGAGGCTGCCGGTCGCTACCAGCCTCGAGTCGCGAGCAGCTCTTCTCTGGGGATGGCCGGGATCTCGAGCCCGCGCATCGGCTCGCCCAGGCCCTCGCTAGCCTCGGCGACGATGTCCGGCCGGTCGTAGTAGGTGGTCGCGGCGACGATCGCCTTGGCCCGCTTCCGGGGGTCCTCCGACTTGAAGATCCCCGACCCCACGAAGACCCCGTCCACTCCCAGCTGCATCATCAGCGCCGCGTCGGCCGGGGTCGCGATGCCTCCGGCGGCGAAGTTGACGACCGGGAGCCGGCCCAGCTGCTGGCACTCGGCGAGCAGGTCGAGGGGAGCTCCGAGGCGCTTGCCCTCGGCCACCAGCTCGGCGCGGCTCATCCCCTGCAGCCCGCGGATGGCGGAGTTGACCGCACGGGCATGACGCACGGCCTCGACCACGTTGCCGGTGCCCGCCTCACCCTTGGTGCGGATCATGGCGGCTCCTTCGGCCAGGCGGCGGAGCGCCTCGCCCAGGTCACGGCAGCCGCACACGAAAGGCACCTTGAAGGGATGCTTGTCGATGTGGTTCTCCTCGTCCGCCGGGGTGAGCACCTCGGACTCGTCGATGTAGTCGATGCCGAGCGCCTCCAGCACCTGCGCCTCGACGAAGTGACCGATCCGGCACTTGGCCATGACCGGGATGGTGACCGCGGCCATGATCGACTTGATCAGGCCGGGGTCGGACATCCGCGCCACGCCGCCCTCCTTGCGGATGTCGGCGGGCACGCGCTCCAGCGCCATCACCGCGCAGGCGCCCGCCTCCTCGGCCATGCGGGCGTGCTCGGCCGTGACGACGTCCATGATGACGCCGCCCTTCAGCATCTGGGCCAGGCCTGCCTTGACCCGGAAGCTGCCCTTCTCCACGCCCTCGCCGTTAGGCTGAGCCACGGTCTTTGAATTCTAC
>DATGVT010000292.1:0-4877 GCA_035300005.1 Candidatus Acidiferrales bacterium | reverse complement strand
TGACCTCCGGGTTGGCGACCAGGTTGTGGAACCACGCCGGGTGCGTCGGCGCCCCGCCCTTGGAGGCCACGATCACGTAGTCGTCCCCGTCACGGGTGTATGCGAGCGGCGTCTCCCGCTTCTCGCCGGTCCTGGCGCCGAGGGTGGTCAGGATCAGCACCTGACGGCCCAGGAAGGGACCCGAGGTGGGGCGGCCGCCGTGCGCACGCAGGTCCTCGATGAGGCGCCGGTTGAAGTCGTTCCAGCTGCTTGCCACGGCAACCAGAACGGCTCCGCCTAGACGCTGATTCCAGTTCCTAGACTGGGGACCCCGCCAGGCTGAGTTAAGATCACCCGGCATCCGGCAGGACGGCGTCCCCAAGAGTTCAAACCCACGTTGCAGCAGCTGACATGAACGGTGCCGATCGGCTTGACCTTCCCATCCGGCGCCGCCGGCGGCGGACGGCACCCCTCTTCCCGAACCTCTCGATCTTGCTTCTAGGCTTCCTTGGGGCCGGCGCCGGCGGCGCCGCGGCCTACTTCCTGCCGCTGGTGGTGACCACGGCGGCGACGGTGGCCGCGTCGGCCTCGCTGCCCGATCCGGGCCTCAACCCCCCGACCGGCGACGAGAAGCCGTTCACCGTTCTCCTGCTGGGGTCCGATGACGACTCCAAGTTCCCCAGCGACCGGGTTCTGACCCAGTCGATGATCCTGGTCCGGGTGGATCCGGCCGGCCGGCAGGCCACCCTGCTCTCGATCCCGCGCGACCTCTGGGTCTCGATGCCGGGGCGCAGCGCCAAGCTGAAGATCGACCAGGCCTACGAGATCGGTGGTCCCCAGGCGGCCGTCGCCGCCGTGGAGAGCAACTTCCGCGTCCACGTGGACGACTACGTCTGGATCGGGCTCAAGGGCCTCATCCACCTGATCGACCGCCTGGGCGGGGTGGACGTCCAGGTCACCAACCCGGTGCTGGACGACTTCTACCCGGACGACATCGACTCCAGGAGCCCGTACGGCTACTACCGGGTGGCGGTCCTGCCTGGGGCGGCGCACCTGGACGGCGCGCAGGCCCTCCAGTACGTGCGCTCGCGCCACGGTGACCTGCGCGGCGACTTCGGTCGCTCCGAGCGGCAGCAGCAGGTGCTGCTGGCGCTGAGGTCGCAGTCCAGGCGGCTGAACGCGGCCGACCTGCCCGACCTCGCCGGCGCCTTCAACGGCGAGATCAAAACCAGCCTGGCGGTGGATCGGGTCCGCCAGCTGCTGGCGGTGGCGGACCGGTTCGGGACCGGCGGCGTCCGCCAGGTAGTCCTGCTGCCGCCCTACACGTCGACGGCGCACGTCGCCGACCAGGACGTGGTCCTCCCCAACTGGGAGCTGATCCTGCCTCTGGTCCACCAGACCTTCCCTTGATCCGCTCGCTCACCTCGGCCCTGATGGTCCTGCTCATGGCCGCCTTCGGCATCAGCGTCTACCAGTACCTGGGCTCCCTGAAGAGCCGCGCGCCGGCCCAGCGCCCGGACGCCGCGGCGGCCGCCGCGAAGCTGCCCGGGACCCTCTACCTCGCGCAGGGGGGCGCCCTCTACCGGCTGGCGCGCGGCCGGTTCAGCCAGCTGACGCCGGCCCAGGGCTGGACGCAGCCGGAGGTCTCGCCGGACGGCTCCCGGCTGGTGGCGGTCAAGCGCGCGGGCAACTCCTCCGACCTCTACCTGCTGGGGCTGGACGGCCAGGTCCAGGGCCAGCTGACGCACAACGGGTCGAGCACCGTCGAGGGGAGCCACTGGGCCTTCTATCCCCGGTTCAGCCCGGACGGCTCCTCTGTCTACTACAGCTTCGACCCCAAGGACCGCGAGAACAGCTACCGGGTCGACCTGGCCATCTTCGCGCTCGGGATCGGGTCGGCCGGCCAGCCGGGCCGCCAGTGGACCCGTCCCAATCCCTACACGGGCGGGGACGTGATCCCGACGCCGCTCCAGGCCGGGAGCCTGCTCTACGCCAAGTACTCGATCGACCGCCAGGGCCAGGTGCACTCGCAGCTCTGGATCCAGGCCCGAGCGGGCAGCCCCGGGCTGGGCCTGACCCGGCCCGAGGAGGACTGCAGCCAGCCGGCCGTCTCCCGCAGCCAGACGCTAGTGGCGATGGTCTGCCGCCACGGCGGCGCCACCGGCGACCTGGTCGTCGCCCCGCTGGAGGCGGCCAGCTACGAGCTGGGCCCGGAGCGGGTGGTGGTCGGCGGCCAGCTGGTCGCCTCGCCCTCCTTCTCCCCGGATGGGCTTTCGCTGGCCTACTTCGCGCCCGCCTCGGAGGGCGGCCCTTTCCAGCTCTGGACGGTGGCGGTCGGGGCCGCCAGCCCCGCCGCCTCTCCGCCGCCATCCCCGGCGCGCGCGCCGGCGCCGGTGCTGGTCACCCGCAACCTGAGCCTGGACCCGGCGGCCGGCCCGGCCTGGATCTAGCTAAGCTCCGCCCGGACCACGGCCGCCGCCTGGACCATCGCCGCCAGCTTGCCGAAGGCGCTGGCGCGGGGCAGGTACTTCATCCCGCAGTCGGGGGCCAGGAGCAGGCGCTCAGGCTCCACGAAGCGGAGCGCGTCCCGGATGCGCGCGACCACGGTGTCAGGCTCTTCGACCGGGCTCTCGTCGGCCAGGTCGAGGACGCCGACGATGAACCGCTTGCCGGGGACCGCCCGCAGCAGGGAGAGGTCCACCTTCTGCTGAGCTGACTCCAGGCTGATCTGGTCCACGCTGACGTCGGCCAGCTCCTCCCAGAACGGATACCCGCCAGGCCGCTCGTGGACGATATGCGCGTACCCGAAGCAGGTGTGCAGGGCGGTGGTGCCGGAAGCGCCTCGCAGCGCCCGGTTGATGGCTTTGATCGCGAACCGCTGGGCCTTTTCCGGTCGTGCCTGCAGGTAGGGCTCGTCCAGCTGGACCACGTCCGCGCCGGCGGCGAAGAGGTCGTGCAGCTCCGCGTTCACGGCCTCCGCCAGCGCCATCGCCAGCGCCTCCTCGTCGCCGTAGTAGTCGTCCTGGGCCTGCTGCGACATCGTGAACGGGCCGGGCAGGGTCGCCTTGATCGGCCGCTCCGTGTTGGCGCGCAGGAACCGGACGTCCTGAACCTGCACCGGCCGCGAGCGGCGGATCGGCCCCACCACCCGGGGGACCGGGTTGGGATGGCCGGTGCGGTCGAGCGCCGTGCCCGGGCGCTCCAGGTCCATGCCCTCCAGCGCGGTGGCGAATCGGTTGGAATAGCTCTCCCGCCGGATCTCGCCGTCGGTGAGGATGTCGATGCCGGCGCGCTCGAGGTCGCGGATGGCGAGCAGGGTGGCGTCGTTCTGGGCCTGCTCGAGCAGCTCGGGGGCCACCCTCCAGATCTCCAGCGCGCGCGTGCGCGGGGGCAGGCGGCTGCCCAGCGCCTGGCGGTCGATCAGCCACTCCGGCTGGGGGTAGCTGCCGACCACGGTGGTCGGGAGAAGCGGCGTGGTCAGCGAGCCGCGGCCGCCGCGATCGGCTTCAGGCCGGCCTCGATCTCCTTTCGCCGCTGCTCCAGGAAAGGCGGCAGCGCCAGGTGCTTGCCGAGCTCGTCCGCGGGCTCGTCGGCCGTGAAGCCGGGTCCGTCGGTCGCGATCTCCATCAGCGGCCCGCCGGGCTCGCGGAAGTAGATCGACTTGAAGTAGAAGCGGTCGATGACCGGCGTCACCTCCAGGCCCGCCCTCAGGATCCGCTCGCGCCACTCGACCTGCCGCTCCTCGTCGGGGGCGCGGAAGGCGACATGGTGCACGCCGCCGGCGCCCGCCCGGCCGCCTCTCGGCTCGTGCGGCACCTCGAACCAGACCTGGCTGCCGGCTCCACCCTCGCCGGTCTCGAAGAGGATGAGCGAGCCGCCGCCGTTTCGGTGCTCGGCCGAGCGCCGAAAGCCCAGGACCCCGGTCAGCAGCGGGCTGTCCGGCCGGGCCGAGGTGATGGTGACGTCGTTCAGGCCGCGGATCTGCATGGCGGCCGGGACGGGGCTGTCGCGCCAGGGCTCGCCCCCGGGCCGGCCCAGGTCGTCCACCAGCTCCAGGCGCTGCCCCTCGGGATCGCTGACGCTGACCAGGGTCCGGCCGTGCCGCTCCTCGATCTGGCCATGGGCCACGCCGAGCTCCTCGAAGCGCTTCACCCACCACTCCAGCGCCGGCCTGCCGTTGACGCGGAGCCCGACCGGCGCGATGGTGCCGGCTCCCGGGCGGGCGGGCGCGCTCGTCGGCCAGTCGAAGAAGGTGAGGTCGGTGCCAGGATGGCCGACGGCGTCGGCATAGAACAGGTGGTAGGCGGAGACGTCGTCCTGGTTGACCGTCTTCTTGACCAGCCTCATGCCGAGCGTCCGGGTGTAGAAGTCGACGTTCTGGGCCGCCCGGGCGGTGATCGCCGTCACGTGGTGGAGTCCGCGGATCTCGATCGCCATGCTGCCCCTCCTGGTGCTTTCGAGTATGGCAACCCCGGGCCCGCGTCGCTTACTCCCTAGACTCTCACTCGGTGGCCGACGCGATCTGGGACCGAGAGGTCGAGACGGCGACTCCGGAGGCGACGCTGGCCCGCGCCGGGGCCGCCTGGGAGGGACAGTTTCGCCACCTGTCAGAGCACTCGCCCTTCTACGTCCGCAAGCTCCGGGAGGCGGGCGTCCACTCCCCGGTCCGCTTCGCCGACCTGAGCCGACTCCCCTTCACGACCAAGGAGGAGCTGAAGGTCGCGCTGGACGAGGACCCCCCGTTCGGCAGCAACGCCTGCGTGCCGGCGGACAGGATCAAGCGCGTGTACCAGACCAGCGGGACCAGCGGTGCCCCCAGCGTGATCGCCCTCACGGCGGCCGACGTTGAGACCTGGACCGCCATCGGCGCCCGCACCTACTATGCGACCGGCATCCAC
>DATGVT010000291.1:0-5787 GCA_035300005.1 Candidatus Acidiferrales bacterium | reverse complement strand
CCGGCCGGCGCCGCCTCCCTCTAGTCGCGGCCCGAGTGCCCCTCCTGATAAGCCTCGATCAGAGGCTTGGCCAGATGAGGCGGCATCGGATCGTAGTGAGAGAACCGGGAGGTGAAGCTGCCCCGGCCTTGAGTCATGGAGCGGAGGTCGAGGGCGAACCGCTGCAGCTCGGCCTCTGGCACCAGCGAGCGCACCAGCTGCCAGCCGTCGGTCGGCTCCGCCCCCAGGATCTTGCCGCGCTTGGTGTTGAGGTCGGACATGATGTCGCCCAGGAAGCGCTCTGGCAGCCGCACTTCCACCTCGTGGACGGGCTCCAGCACGATCGGGTTGGCGTCCAGCGCCGCCCTGCGGATGGCCAGCGAGCCCGCGATCTGGAAGGCCATGTCCGAGGAATCGACGTTGTGGTACTTGCCGTCCACCAGCCGGACCTTGACGTCGACCATCGGGTAGCCGGCCACCACGCCTCTGGCCATCGAGTCCTGGATGCCCTTCTGGACCGAAGCCCGGTAGTTCTGCGGGATGGAGCCGCCGAAGATCTTGTCCTCCCAGACGAACTCCTCGCCGCGGGCCGTCGGCTCGACCTCGATGACGCAGATCCCATACTGCCCGTGGCCGCCGCTCTGCTTGACGTGGCGGCCCTCCGCCCGTGCGCTGCCGCTGACCGTCTCCCGGTAGGCGACCCGGGGGGTGTCGGTAGTCGCCTCCACGCCGTACTTGCGCTTCAGCTTCTCCAGGATGACGTCCAGGTGCACGTCGCCCATGCCCTGGATCAGCAGCTGGTGGGTGACCTCGTTGCGAACGACGTGCAGGGTCGGATCCTCCTCCGCCAGCCGGGCCAGCCCGGACGAGATCTTGTCCTCGTCGCCCCGCGCCTTGGGGAAGATGGCCAGCGCGTAGGCCGGCGGCGGGATCTCCAACCCGGGCAGGGGACCTCCGTCCTTGCCGCCCAGGGTGTCACCTGTGTGGGTCGCCGAGAGCTTGGCCACGGCGCCGATGTCGCCGGCGCAGACCTCGGCGGTGTTGACGTGCTCCTTGCCCCGCGGGAAGAAAAGCTGGCCGACGCGCTCGTCGGCTCCGCGTGAGAGGTTGGGCAGGTGGGAGTCCGACCGGACGCAGCCGGCGACCGCCTTCAGGTAGCTGATCCGGCCCACGAAGGGGTCGGCGGCGGTATTGAAGACGAAGGCGCGCGCCGGCTGGGTGGGGTCGCCCCCCGGCGGCGGCAGGAGCTGGACGATCGAGTCCAGCAGCGTCCGGACCCCCAGCATCCGCGTCGCCGAGCAGCAGAGCACCGGCGCCACGTTGCCGGCCAGGATGCCGGCCCGGAGCCCCTTCTCGATCTCCTCGTCGGAGAGGCCGCCCTGGTCCAGGTACTTCTCGAGCAGGGTGTCGTCGGACTCGGCGGCCGCCTCCACCAGCTGGGCCCGGTACTCGGCCACCCGCCCCGCCAGGTCGGCGGGGACGTCGCCTTCCACGCCCTTGCCGTCCGGACCCTTCACGAACGACCGTTGCCGGAGCAGGTCGACGACCCCCCTGAACTCGGTCTCGGCGCCGATGGGGAAGTGCAGCGCCACCGGCCGGGGTGAGAGCTGCGCGCGCATGGCGGCCAGCGCCGAGAAGAAGTCGGAGTGCTCCTTGTCCAGCTTGTTGACGACCACCAGCCGCGGCTTCTGGGTGCGGTTGCAGTGTTCCCAGGCCACCTCGGTTCCCACCGCCAGGCCGCCGGTGGCCGAGACCACCACCAGCGCCCCTTCGGCCGCCCGCAGCCCGCTCAAGACCTGGCCCACGAAGTCGAGGAAGCCAGGAGCGTCGAGCAGGTTCAGCTTGTGCCCGGCGTGCTCCAGGTGGGCGACGCCCAGGTTGATGGAGATCTTGCGCTTGACCTCCTCCGGCTCGAAGTCCAGCGCTGCCGTCCCGGCGTCGGTGGAGCCCACCCGCGCGGTGGCTCCGGCGGCGTGCAGCATGGCTTCGGCGAGGGTGGTCTTGCCGTCGTGCGAGTGGCCGAGGATGACGACGTTCCGGATCTTGTCCGGACCCTGGACGGGCACGGTCGATAAGTCTAAAGCTGCGGTTTGAGGCCTCGCCCGGGGGTATCCTAGAGCGGCATGTCCAAGCGCACCGCCAGCGTCGAAGAGATCCTGGCCTCCATCGAAGCCGCTCGCGACAAGGTGATGGCGGACGAGGTCAAGTCGCTGACCAAGCTCGGTATCCCGAAGGCGATGGCCTACCAGATGATCGCCAGCCGTTTCCACCAGAAGGTGAACCAGGAAGAGGCCGAGCCCGACCCCTTCGAGTCCGGCGGCGGCCCGACCTGGGAAGAGATCGGCTAGGGATACCCAGCCCGCGGTGACGCCGAGGCCGTGAGCCGGCCCCGCCGCTTCGCTCGCCTGCTCCGCATCCTCGCCTCCGTGATCCAGACCCCCGGCCAGAGCCCCGCCCAGCTGGCCGGCCGGCTCGACGTCTCCGAGCGCACGCTCTTCCGCGACCTCAACACGCTGCGCCGGTTCGGCATCGAGCTCCGCTACCAGGACGGCTACCAGCTCCAGGAGCGGCTGGACCTGGAGGCCAGGGCGCCGCGCCTGGGCTCCCTGCCGGCGGTCTACGACCAGCAGCTGAAGCTGCTCCGGGCTGAGCTTCCGGCGCGGCTGGCGGCCAAGGTGGAGGAGGACGTGTCCGCCCGGGCTCCGGCCGCGCTAGCGGCTCTCTTCGCGGCCGCCATCGAGCGCCAGCTGGCGAGTCCGCGATGAAGCCGCTCGTCCTCTTCAGCGGCGGCGACGAGGACGCCGACTTCCTGTACGCGACCCGCTTCGCCGTCGAGGAGTGCCTCTACATCCGCTTCGGCGAGGGCGACGAGCTGCTGGTGGCGAGCCCGATGGAGGTCGGGCGCGCGCAGGCCGAGGGCAGGGTCGGACGGATCCTGGACTGGGACCAGGCGGGCTGGCAGGAGGCCACCTACCGGCCGGCCGCCTGGGCCGCCGTCGCCGCCCGGCAGCTGGAGGGGCGCGGCATCCGCTCGGTGCGGGTCTCGCCGCGGCTGGCGGCCGGCTACCTGGAGGAGCTGCGGGCGGCCGGCGTCGAGGCGGAGGTCGACCGCGAGCTGTTCCGCGCCGAGCGGCGCCGGAAGTCCAGGGAGGAAGCCTCCTTCGTCCACGCCGCCCAGCGGGCCGCGGAGGCCGCCTGCAGCGAGGTGGTGGCCCGGCTGGCGGTGGCCGAGGTGAAGGACGGCCTGCTCTGGCAGGACGGCCGCCCGCTGACCTCCGAGCGGCTGCTCTCGCGCGCCCAGGCGACGCTGGCCGAGATCGGCTACGCCAACCCCGACATGATCATCGCCGGCTCGCCGGGGTCCGCGATGCCGCACTACCGGGGCGAGGGCCGGATCCGCGCCGGCGCGCCGGTCATCGTCGACACCTTTCCCCGCGGCCGCACCTCCCACTACCACGGCGACCTCACCCGCACGGTGGTGGTCGGCGAGATCAGCCCCGACCTGAAGCGGATGCACGAGACGGCGGTGGCGGCGCTGGAGGCCGGCATCGCCCAGATCAAGGCCGGCGTCAACGGTCGCGACGTCCACCTCACCGTCTGCCGCACGCTGAACGAGCACGGCTACGGGACGGCCACCAGGGGTTTCGAGGGTCCGCCCGGCGCCGCCCGCATGAGCCACTCGACCGGCCACGGCGTCGGCCTCTCCGTGCACGAGCCGCCCATGCTGCGCGACCTCGACTACCCGCTGCAGGAGGGCGACGTGGTCAGCGTCGAGCCGGGGCTCTACCTGGCCGGCCTGGGCGGAGTCCGGGTCGAGGACACTGGCCTGGTCACCCCCAACGGATTCCAGAACTTCAGCACCCTGACCCGCAGCCTGGACCCCAGGGCTTACCTTTAGCGCTTCAAGCGCCGATGGGGAAGCTGCGGGTGGCCTTCGACGACCAGGTGCGGACCGGTGTCTGCAAGCACTGCGGCGGCGGGTACCGGAGCGTGTGGGGGACCGTCTTCGAAGAGCAGGAAGCGGTCGCCATGTACTGCGCAGACCTCTACGACCACTTCCACGAGCACAGCGAGCCGCGGGTGGTGCTGGCGCTGGCGGTCGGCGACTGGCGGGACCAGGCCGGGTCGCGCTCCCGCTGCGCGGTCTCGATGCAGGCCTGGGGGGTGGGCAACGAGGTGCACTTCGCCGTCACCGACGCCCGGGGCTCGCCGTGGCAGGAATGGGGCATGGTGGGCTGGAGCATGACCCGGCGCGAGGCGCTCTCCAGCCCCCTGCTGGACACCTTTTTCCGGATCGCGGACCACATCGCCTACTACGACCACCGGCTGGACCGCACGCTGGGCCTGAAAGGATCCCGTACCGGGCCCCACTTGTAAAGTTCTGCTTTACAGACTAGCATCCCCGCGGTGGGTGAGGAGACGCTCGGCGACCGGATTCGCCGGCTGAGGATGGAGCGCGGCCTCTCCCTGGCCCGGGTGGCCGGGGGCGACTTCAGCCGCGCCTTTCTGAACCAGGTCGAGCTGGGCAGGAGCCAGCCCTCGACCCGCGTGCTGCGCGTGATCGCCAGCCGGCTGGGCGCCCCCGTGGAGTACCTGCTGGAGGGCTCGACGCCCCACCTCGACCGCGAGCTGGCCGTGGAGCGGGCTCGCCTGGCGGTGGCGAAGGGGGACGCCAGGCGGGCGCTGGCCCTCCTGGAGCCGGCCCTGGACGCGCCCGAGTGGCCGCTTGGCTGCGACGCGCGGCTGGCCGCGGCGGAGGCGCTGCTGGAGCTCGGCCGCGCCGGCGAGGCGGCGCCGCTGCTGGCGGGCGAGGAGACAGCGGTGGAGGCCCACCGTGATCCCCTGCGCCGGCGGCGGCTGCGGGCGCTGAGGACCGGGCGCGCCTTCCGGCTGGCGGCCGGCGACGCCCGGGCCGAGGGCGACGCCTATCTGCGGCGGGCCGACACCGCCCTGCGGCAGGGCCGGGGCGCCGCCGCGCTGGAGCTCTACCGCGCGGCCCGGATCCTCGTTGAAGCTACAGGTTCGCCGCGAACTTATACGAAGGAGGTGGCTCGACGGTCGGGGGCGTGATCTCCAGCACCACCTGGGTGTACTTCTTGAGGGGGACCGTCCTGGGGTCCTTGTCGTAGCTCTTGCCGTCCACGAACACGACCAGCTTCTGGTCGGACTTCAGGGTGAGGGTGGCCACGTGCGTCGAGTCCAACGGCTGGCCCCAGACCTGGAAGAAGTCGCCCAGCGTGAAGGCGCGGCTGGCCTGGTCGCTGGGCGCCTCGATGTGGATGACGCCGGTGTCGTCGTGTGTATGCAGCCAGTAGAGGCAGGCGTCGCGGATCCCGATGTTGGCGGGCACCGAGACCTCGCCCTGGTCGCCGTTGAGGATGCTCAGGTGGGCGTGGATGTGGTAGGCGAGCTGCTCATTGGTGTCGCAGCGCACGTTGCCCTTGCTCGGGCCAGGTTGGTTGAGCGCGCTGTAAAGGACGATCGCGATGGCCACCAGGACCAGCACGCTCCCCACGGCGATGGGCAGGATGGGGATCTCGCGGACGGGCTTGGGCGCCGGCCGGCGGGCTCCCTTGCCCTTGGCCGTGGCTCTGGTCTTCGCCAACAGTCCGATAGAATACCGACCTACCTTTTCTGGTCCCGGGATCCGCGCTAGCGGTGCTACGGGGCCGAATCCCATAGAGAGGAGGCATCCCCGTTGCGGGACTACGAGATCCTGTTCATCCTTCGCCCCGACCTGGACGAGAGCCAGGTCTCGGAGGCGGCGGCCCGGGTCGGCGGCATGATCGAGGCGCTGGGCGGCCGGCA
>DATGVT010000290.1:0-2330 GCA_035300005.1 Candidatus Acidiferrales bacterium | reverse complement strand
TGGCCGTCTTGGCCGAGTTGTGGTCGAACTGCAGGAAGGCCAGGACCTGGTCGTTCAGGGTCCGGAATATGCGCGGTGCCGTTTGGCCGCCCTGCAGCGGCTGCTCGCCGAACAGCCCGAAGAACTTGACGATCGCGTCGGCCGACGGCTTACCCGCCCCCGGCGTGGTGAAGGCAGGCGCCGTCGCCGAGCCGCAGGCGGGAGCCGCCTTGCCCGGCATCTTGTAGTCCACCCCCAGCGGCACGGCGCGGCCGCCGCTGTCGAGCTCGTCCACCGCCAGGTAGCTGAGCCAGTACCCCTGGCCGCCGGCCTTGCCCCCCAATCCCGCCTCCCAGCCGGCGGCGGAAGCCTGGTGGAAGACGGGGAAGCTGCCGCTGTCGCGATCGGGCTGGGTCTCCGAGCAGAACGTCCCCTTGGTGCCCACGCCGAGGTAGGCGACGCCCGTCGCGTCGGCGACCCGGGGCCGGTCGAACTGGACGAACATGAAGGTCGAGTCGCTGAACCACCGGCTCAGGAAAGGAGGCGTCTGGCCGCCCGTGAAGGGCTGGTCGGCGAAGGCGGCGGCGAGCGACTGGAGGTCGGCTTGCGAGAGCGAGGTCGCGGCTTTCAGCTTGATCACGCCCGCGTTGGCGGCCGGGCTGGGCGGCGGGGCTGCGCCACCACAGGCGGACCCCACCGCGAGCGCCGCCGCCAGGGCCGAAAGCAACCATCTGGGCATGTGCGTCAACCTCCTCTGGCTGCATTAGCCGGCGGAGGCGGTCTTGGATCCCTGCTCAGGAGCTGGTGTACTGGAGCATCACCCGCTCGGCCAGCCGCACCTCGACGTGCGAATAGACGGGCCCGATGCGGGGGGCGCGGAACACCACGTATCCGAAACCGTCCTGGTCGAGGGCGAAGGTCCCGGCCTCGGTCACCACCCCCCTGTCCTCGACCCAGAGCGTGTAGGCGGAGCCGGCCGGGGGCCGGGCCAGGCGGTTGACCATCGCTACCACATCCGCCGAGTCGGAGCGGGAGAAGATCTTGCCGTAAGGCGCGGCCGGGCCCGAATCGGTCGGGGAGCGGAGCACGTGCTTGCTGGTCACCGGGCTGTCGACGACGTCGAAGACGATGCCCTGGTCGTGGCTGATCTTGCCCACCAGCTCGATCCTGACCTGGCGCTCGTGAGCCAGCTCACGGGCCTGCTCCCAGTTCCAGAAGACGGACGCCGCCAGCAGCAGGCAGGCGGCCAGGGCCAGCGCCCGCCACCTCGCCGCACCGGCCAGCCAGCGGCGCGCGGGAGCGTCGACGTGGCGCATCACGCGCTCTTTCAGGGAGGGGTGGAGGCGGAGCGGGGACGAGCGGGACAGCGCCGCCGGGAGCTCGGCGGCCGCGGCCTCGTACTCCTGGAGCCGCCGGCGGCAGTCGACGCAGTCCCGGACGTGCCTTTCGACCCGGCGCGCCTCGGCCGGTTCCAGCGCCCGCAGGCTGTGGGCTTCGAGCAGCTCCGAAATCCGCTCGTGCTCGGTCACCGGGCCTCCTCCCGCGAGGCGGCGGCGGTAGCGCCCATGGCCGTGCGCAGCTTGGCCATCCCGAGCCGGGCTCGCTTCTTGACCGTCCCCAGCGGGATGCCCAGCCGGCTGGCGATGGCCGACTGGGAGAGAGCGCCGAAGTAGGCGAGCAGCAGCACGCGGCGCTGCTCCTGGGGCAGCTCGGCCACCGCCCGCCGGACGCGCTCGGCGGCGAGGCGCTCGGCCGCCGCCTCGAGCGGGTCGTCGCCGGCCTGGCCGAGCCTCAAGAGGCGTTGCTCGATCTCCTCCACGCCCATCACCACCTGTCCGCTGGAGACGCTGCGCAGCTCGCGGCGGACGCGGTTGCGGGCGACGGTCATGAACCAGACCGAGAAGCGGGCCCTGGTCTCGTCGAACTGGCCGGCCTTCCGCCAGAGCACCAGGAAGACGTCCTGGGTGACGTCCTCCGCGCGTCCTGCCCCGATCACGTGCGCCGCCCAGGAATACACGCGGGCCGCGTAGCGGTCGTAGAGGGTTGAGAAGGCAGTGACGTCTCCCGCCGCGACCAGCCGGGCGAGCTCCTCATCTGGGGCCTCGATGACTGGGCGCAAGGTTCTCCTGAAAGAGCCAATAGTCTGACGCAGGGGGATCGGATCCCCGAGCTGCAAGGCCCGGCCCCTCCCTACCCTCCCCGCGAGCGGGGAGGGACAACACTCGCCCCTCCCTACCCTCCCCGCAGGCGGGGAGGGACAAAGGCCCCGACCCCTCCCTACCCTCCCCGCAGGCGGGGAGGGACAAGGGCCTCGCGGGCGGGGAGGGACAAGGGCCTCGCAGGCGGGGAGG
>DATGVT010000289.1:0-1749 GCA_035300005.1 Candidatus Acidiferrales bacterium | reverse complement strand
CCGTACACGATGGCCGCCGAGACCAGGCCGAGAGAGAGCAGCGCCGCCGCCGCCGGGCGGTCCCGCCTCCACAGCTCGCGAGCGCCTAGCCCGGCCAGGACCAGGCTGCCGACACCGACGAAGCCGGTCGCCTCGCTGTAGTTGGGCGACCCGCCCAGCGACCCGTCCAGCGCCGGGTTGCCGCGCAGATTCGGCGCCAGCCAGCTGCTGAGCGCGGTCCAGCCCAGGTGCGCCGAGCCGAGGCGGTCCCCGGCCGCCGCCTGGGCTCCGCCGGAAAGGACGGCGTCGGCCACCGGCAGCACCTGGACGCCGGCCAGCAGCGCCCCGGTGACGGCGGCCAGGGCCAGCCCGCCGAAGAGGCGCCAGCGCCGGCTGGCGGCCACCCGCACCAGCGAGTAAAGGGCCACTGCCAGGCCGGCCTGCAGGCTGGTCTCGGCGTGGCCCGCCAGCAGCAGCAGGGCCGAAGCCAGCGCGACCGCGGCCGGGCCGAGCGCCGGCCGCGCGCGCAGGTACCACTCGACGGCGGCCAGGGCCCAGGGCAGGAAGGCGGCCACCCCCGCGATCGGCCACGCCAGCCAGACCACCATCGAGGAGCAGGTGGCATAAGCGACCGCCGCCAGCGCCGCCGCCAGCCCGCCGCCTCCCAGCGCCCGCTGGTAGGCGGCCATCCCGAGCCCGGCCACCAGCAGCTTGAGCAGCATGGCGAGGCTGAGGCCGCGCACCGGCTCGAACGGGAGCGCGGCCCAGGTGAACGGGGAGAAGGGCGCCGAGGCGCCGTTGGCCAGCAGCGGCGAGCCGAAGCCGGCGTGCTGGTTCCAGAGCGGAAGCCGCCCCGACCGGAAGGCGGCGGCCACCTGCTGCTGCCAGGGCACGATCTCCAGCATCTCGTCGCCCAGGAGCCGGTTGGCGGGCGTCCGGGCCCCGTACTCCGCGCTCCAGGGCAGGACCGTGTAGAGGGTGTCGGTGGCGATCAGCGTGCGCTCTCCGGTGAGCACCTGGAACCAGAGCAGGCCGAAGACGGCGATCGCGGCCAGCCCCAGCGCCAGCCCGGCACCCGGCCGTGGCGGCTCCGGGAGGAACCTGTCTACCATTCGGCGGGCAAAGGTAATCGATGAAGGTGCTCGTCACCGGCGCCGCCGGTTTCATCTGCGGCTACGTGGTGCCGGAGCTCCTTCAGGCCGGCCACCAGGTGGTCGGGGTGGACAACTTCAGCAAGTACGGCCGCCTGGCCAGGAGCTACGACAGCGACCCGCGCTACCGGTTCGTGGAGGGCGACGCCAAGGACGCGCGGCTGCTGACCGAGCTGGCGGCGGACTGCGACCAGGTCCTGGCCGGCGCGGCCATGATCGGCGGGATCAGCTACTTCCACGAGTTCGCCTTCGACCTGCTGGCCGAGAACGAGCGCATCATCGCCGCCGCCTTCGAGGCGGCGCTGGCAGCCTTCCGCCACGGCCACCTGAGCCGGATCACGGTCATCTCCAGCAGCATGGTCTTTGAGTCGGTGACCGAGTTCCCTTCGCCGGAGGGCGCCCAGCTCCGATATCCGCCCCCCCACTCGACCTACGGATTCCAGAAGCTGGCCACCGAGTACTTCGCGCAGGGTGGCTGGCAGCAGTACCAGCTGCCTTACACGATCGTGCGCCCTTTCAACTGCGTCGGGGTCGGCGAGCGGCGGGCGCTGCGCGACCGCGAGGTGATGAGCGGGAACGTCAAGCTCGCGCTGAGCCACGTGGTGCCCGATCTGGCCCA
>DATGVT010000288.1:0-1526 GCA_035300005.1 Candidatus Acidiferrales bacterium | reverse complement strand
CCTTGTCCTCGGCCCACTTCGGCATCCGGCCCTGCTCGGCGTGGCGGATCACCCAGAGGGGTGCCACCAGCGTGGGGACCAGGGTGCGGCCGCCGTCCAGCATCATCTCGATGGCGTCACCGTCCAGCCAGATGCCGTGCTCGATGGTGGCCACGCCGGCCCTGAGCGCGTTCTTGATGCCGGCGTTGGCCTGGGCGTGGGCCATGACCTGGCGGCCCTGGGCGGCCGCCTCCTCCACCGCGGCCCGGATCTCGTCCAGGGTCAGGGTCGGGTGATGGGGGGCGTCTCCCGGCGAGAGCACGCCGCCGGAGGTGCAGAGCTTGATCCAGTCGGCCCCCGACCGGATCACCTCCCGCACGCGCTTGCGCATGGGCTCCACCCCGTCCACCACCTCGGAGGGGACGTCCGGCATCGGCACCATCCGGAGGTCGGCCCCGCAGGCGAAGTGGTTGTCGGTGTGCCCTCCGGTCTGGCTGAGGATGCCGATCGCCAGCAGCATCCGAGGGCCCGGGAAGAGCCCCTTCTCCACGGCCATCCGCACGCCGGCCGGGGTCAGGCCGGCGTCGCGGACGCAGGTGAACCCGGCCTCCAGCGTTCGCTGGGCGGCGGGCACGCAGTACAGCAGGCTGAGGCTGGGCGGGGTTGCCAGCCAGCGGCCCAGGTCGAGGCCATCGCCGTGGGCGCAGAGGTGGACGTGGCAGTCGATCAGGCCGGGCAGGAGGGTGAGGCCCTCGGCGTCTATCCTCTCGGCGTCGCGGGGCACCTGCAGCTGGGAGCGGGACCCGGTCTTGATGACGCGCCCTTGCTCGACCAGGACCGCCGCGTCACGCACGGTCTCGCCGGTCGCCGGGTCGAGGAGCGCGCCGGCCAGCAGGGCGGTTGGCACGGAGGCTCAGCGTAGCAGCGCCGGAGCGCTGCTAGCCGCCCTGCGACAGTCCGCTCGAGATCGTCGAGTAGAGGTTCTTGTAGGCGGAGCCGAGGGCCACCAGAGCGACGATGACTATGATCGCGACCAGGGCCAGGATGAGCGCGTACTCGACCATCCCCTGCCCGGACCGCTGCCGGAGCCGATCCATGAACGTCATGACCCACAACATGGCTTGATAAGGTAACCCCTCACCCGGCCTTGCGGGTCGCTGCCTTCTCCAGGGCCTGCTCGACCACCACCCTCACCATCCGCTTGCGCCAGAAGTGGTTCAGGTCGGCGTTGTCCAGCGGCTTGGCCGGCTTGGCCGCCAGCTCGGCCGCCTCCCGGATGGTCTCCGGGCCCAGCTCCCGGCCGGTCAGGAACTCGTCGGCGGCGCGGGCCTCGACCGGGTGGGAGGCGACGGCCGAGAGCACGATCCGGCAGCTCTCGACCGCGCGCCCGTCCAGGCGCAGGACCACCGCGGCGCCGGCGATTGGGAAGTCGATGGAGCCGCGCCGGCGGAGCTTCACGTAGGCGCTGCTCAGCCCGCCCGCGGGCGGCAGCCGCAGGGCGGTGACCACCTCGTGGGGCTGCTTGGCCAGGTAGTCGATGCCGTCGT
>DATGVT010000287.1:0-9434 GCA_035300005.1 Candidatus Acidiferrales bacterium | reverse complement strand
TACTCCGCCCACGTGGCCGGGCGCCCGGACTGGGAGCTGGCGGAAACCTTCTTCAATTCGGTGACCCGGCGGGTCTTCGCCACCGCGGGGGTGGACCCCAGCATCGAGTACGTAGACTCCGACTTCGACCCTCCGGGCCAGGAGGCCGCCCAGCGGCTCTGCCGTGCCTATCGGAGCCGCGACCTGCCCGGGCTGATCGAATCCGTCCTCCGCGACTCCTGGTTCGACAGCCGTTTCGAGGACGTGGGCCGGGAGGCGCGGCTGGCGGCGGCCAAGCTGCTGGAGCTGGGGGTCGCCGGCGAACGGGCCGAGATCCTGGCCGCGCCCTTCTTCCGCCGAAAGGGCGCCTACCTGGTGGGCAGGCTCTTCGACGGCTCCGGCCCGGTGCCGCTGGTGCTGGCCCTACTGCACAGGGAGCGCGGCGTCGTGGTGGACGCGGTGCTGACCGAGGTGGATGACGTCAGCATCCTGTTCAGCTTCACCCGCTCGCACTTCCACGTCGATCTCGGGCCGCCGCACCAGCTGGTCCAGTACCTGAAGCAGCTGATGCCGCGAAAGCCGGTGGCCGAGCTCTACATCGCGCTCGGCTACCACAAGCACGGCAAGACCGAGCTCTACCGCGACCTCCTCCACCGGCTGCGCGAGACCCAGGACCGCTTCGAGTTCGCGCCCGGCACCCCCGGCACGGTGATGGTGGTGTTCACGATGCCGGGCTACGACGTGGTGTTCAAGGTCATCCGCGACCGCTTCCCGGCCATCAAGCTGGTGACGCCGAGGGCCGTGCGTGACAACTACCGCCTGGTCTTCCGGCACGACCGCGCCGGACGGCTGGTGGAGGCCCAGGAGTTCGAGCACCTGAAGTTCGACCGGGCGCGCTTCGTGCCCCGGCTGATCGAGGAGTTCCGCCAGGAGGCCGACCGCACCGTCAGCGCCACGGCCCAGGAGGTGGTCGTCCACCACGCCTACCTGGAGCGGCGCGTCACCCCCCTCGACGTCTACCTGCGGGAGGCGGACGAGGCTGCCGCGTGCGCGGCCGTGATCGACTTCGGGCAGGCGGTCAAGGACCTGGCCGCCAACGGGATCTTCCCGGGCGAGCTGCTGCCCAAGAACTTCGGCGTCACCCGCCACGGGCGGGTCGTCTGCTACGACTACGACGAGCTGGGCCTGCTGACCGACTTCACGTTCCGGGCCCTGCCGGCTGCCCAGGCGCCGGAGGACGAGCTGGCGGACGAGGCCTGGTTCGGGGTCGGTCCGCGGGACGCCTTCCCCGAGGAGTTCCGGCGCTTCATCGGCCTGCCGCCGGCCCTGTTGGAGGTGCTCGACCGGCACCACCCCGACCTCTACGAGGTGGCCTTCTGGCAGGGGATGCAGGACCGGGTGCGGCAGGGCGAGATCATCGACATCTTTCCCTACCCGGCCAGCCGGAGGCTGGGCCTGGGACAGCAGAGCTAAGAGTTCGCCCCCTCCCTACCCTCCTCAGGCCGGGAGGGCTAGAAAGGCTCCTTCGCCTCCGGGAAGATCCCCTCCAGCTGAGGCGCTCCCCGCCTGTAGACCATGAAGCTCCGCCGGTAGCTGAGGCAGACGTCGCCGTCCTGGTTCAGGGCCCGCGTGCGCACGCTGACGATGCCCGCGTGCGGGCGCGACTTCGACTCCCGCTTGCCGGTCACCTTGCTCTCCGCCCAGAGAGTGTCGCCCACGAAGACCGGGTGAGTGAGCTTGATCTCGTCCATCTCCAGGTTGGCGATCGCGTTCTCGGAAAGGTCGCTGACGCTCATCCCCAGCACGAGTCCGATCGTGAACCCCGAGTTGACGAGCACCCGGCCGAACTCGGAGCGCTCGGCGTACTGGGCGTTCCAATGGATCTGGTTGGTGTTCAGCGTGAGCAGCGTGAACCAGGTGTTGTCCGCCTCCGAGATGGTCCGCCCCAGCCGGTGCCGGTAGACGTCGCCCACCTCGAAGTCCTCGAAGAGGCGCCCGCGCCACCCCTCCTTGACGCCCATCCTCTAGTCCCTGACCAGCTGGCGCGCGATCAGCGTGCGCAGGATGTCGTTGGTGCCCTCCCCGATCGCCATCAGCGGCGCGTCGCGGTAGAGCCGCTCGATCTCGAACTCCTGCGAGTAGCCGTAGCCGCCGTGAATGCGCATCGCGTCCAGCGAGCTGCGCAGCGCCACCTCGGAGGCGAAGAGCTTGGCCATGCCGGTCTCCACGTCGGTGCGCCGGCCGGCGTCGGCCAGGGAGGCCGCCCACCAGGTCAGGAGCCGGGCCGCCTGCACCTCGGTGGCCATGTCGGCGAGCTTGAGCTGGACGGCCTGGAACTCGGCGATCGGCTGCCCGAAGGCGCGCCTCTCCTTCGAGTACGCGAGCGCCTTCTCGTAGGCCGCCTGGGCGATGCCCACGCTGCGGGCAGCGATGTTGATCCGCCCGAACTCGAGCGCTGAGAGCGCCTGCTGGAGGCCCTTCCCCTCCACGCCCCCCAGCAGGTTGCCGACCGGCACCGCGGCGCCGTCCAGCAGCACCTCGCAGGACTCCGTGCCCCGGTAGCCGAGCTTGGGGAGGTCCTTGCCGACCGAGAAGCCGGGCGTGCCCGCCTCCACCATCAGGATGCTCATGCCCCGGTGACGGGGCTGGGCGTCGGGGTCGGTCTTGACCAGGACGGGCAGCGGGTCGGCGTGGCGGGCGTTCGTGATCCAGGTCTTGGTCCCCCGCACGACGTAGTGGTCGCCCTCACGCCGGGCGGTGGCCTGGATGCCCTGCAGGTCGGAGCCGGCCCCGGGCTCGGTGAGCGCGATGCCGGAGCGGCGCTCGCCGGCGGCGAGGTCGGGCAGCCAGCGGCCCTTCTGCTCCGGGGTGCCGTGGCGGGCCAGCATCAGGCAGGCGAGCGAGTGCGTGCCCAGCACGCCGGCCACTCCCATCCAGCCCCGGCTGATCTCCTCGAAGACGAGCGCGTAGGAGACGGCGTCGATGCCGATGCCGCCGTGCTCCGCGGGCACCAGCATCCCGAAGAGGCCCATCGTCTTCATCTCGGCCACGATCTCCTCCGGATAGCGGCCGGAGAGCTCCCACTCGCGCGCGACGGGCGCGATGCTGCGGCGCACGAAGCCGCGGATCAGGTCGCGGAAGGCCGCCTGCTGCTCGCTGAGCTCGAAGTCCATGTCAGCGCCGGCCGCGGGCGCCGGCGCGGCCCTCGCCGGCGGCGAAGCGGCGCGCTCCGGCCACGGCCTCGCCACTGCCCAGCGCCTCCACACCCTTCCGGTGCTCGTTGCGCAGCGCGTCATCCAGGCCCATCCCCCACTGCTCCAGCAGCGAGAGGCGGTCGCCACGCAGCGCGGCCTGCGGGAAGGCGGCGACCTCGGCGGCCAACTCTCGCGCCGCCTCCAGCGCCCGGCCGGGCTCGACCAGGCGGTCGACCAGGCCGCGCCGGGCCGCCTCCTCGGCGCCGACCGGCCGCCCGGTGAGCACCATGTCCATGGCCAGGCCCTGCCCGACGACCCGCGCCAGCCGGACGGTGCCGCCATCCATCAAGGGCACCCCGAAGCGGCGGTTGAAGACGCCGAAGACGGCGGACCGGGAAGCCACCCGGAGGTCGCACCAGAGGGCCAGCTCCAGGCCCCCGGCGACGCAGTAGCCCTCGACGGCGGCGATCACCGGCTTGCCCAGCGTGAGGCGGGTGGGGCCCATCGGCCCCGACTCCTCGTCCAGGCCGCCGCCGCGGCCCTGGCTCAGCGCCTTGAGGTCGAAGCCGGCGCAGAAGGTACCGCCGGCCCCGGTCAGGATGGCGACCGCCAGCGCGGGGTCGGCGTCGAACGCCTGGAACGCCTCGCGCAGCCGCGCCGCCGTCTCAGGGTCGACCGCGTTACGCCGCTCCGGGCGGTCGATGGTGACGACCAGGATGCCGGCGGCCGGCTCCGCCCGGACGCTCACCGGGAGAGCTTAGCTAGTCGACGTTCGAGACGTGCTGGGATCGGTCGCCAGCGGCCACGAGCGCCGCCACGACCAGCCCCGCCAGACCGACCGCCAGCAGCGCGCCGGCGGCCCAGGTTCCCCAAGTCATGCTGTCACCCCCTTCTGAAAGAGCCTGACGCTCCAGACGGCCCCGGTGATCGTTCCGGCCGCTACGCCCTGCGGACGTGCCTCCGCCAGAGGTGATCCATCACCTCGCGCAGGAACGCCCCGCCCCAGACCCCGGTCGAGAGGACGCCTCCGAAGAGGATCACCGCATCCACGCTGTCGCGGCCCTGCTTCTGCCAGTACACGTCGGCCAGGTAGAACCAGAGGGCGAACTCGTCCAGGGTGAGGGCGGCGCCGACCCCGAACAGGATCGGGACCAGGATGTTCACGATCCGGGCCTTCTCCAGCTCCAGCAACGCCAGGTAGCCCGCCAGCAGGAGCAGCAGGATGCCCCAGACCAGGTGGTGGACGTGAGTCCCGCCCGCCGAGACGTTGTGGAAGGGGCCCAGGTTGGCCCGGATGGCGTGGGTGATGAGCCGGACGACCGCGAAGGTCAGAAAAAAGCTGACCGAGCAGAGGAAGAGGCGCTCGCGCGGGCGGTTGTTCTCGAAGTGCCGGTGGTAGATCCCGCCGATCCCAGTCGTCTTCGCAGCCTCAGGCGGCGGATTCGACCTTCTTCTTCAGGCCCTCCAGGACGGAGCTGAAGGTCTTCAGGATGGTGCCCCCCATCATCGGACCGATCAGCGGGGCGAGAAGGCCCCGGGGCTCGAAGCCCTGCGTCATGCGCGTGCCGCCTGGGGTGGCTGCCACGGTGGCTCGGATCGCCATCTTGGTGCCCGGCAGCGCCGTGCTTTCGAGCTCGAAGGACCGGCCCTCCTCGAAGTGGGTCACGACCACGTCGTGGCGGCCGCCCGACCGGGTGTCGATCATGCCGGTGGCGCCCAGCTTCAGCGGCCCGGCGAGGCGCGACGCCTTCATGTCGGGGTTCCAGTCCGGCCAGCTGTTCACGTCCGACCAGACCCGCCACACGGTCGCGGATGCGGCGCTGGTTTCGAGCGATGCCTCTCGGAATGCCATCCCACCTGCCTCCAGTCACCCTGACGCGGCTGACAGATAGGTTAGCTGGCGTTTCGTGGGCGCTCGTAGGTGAGGATGAGGACGCAGACGCCTCATGCTCATCCTCCTGTGACCGAGATCGCCGCGCGCCGCCTCCGAGCGCAGCGGCTGCTGGGCGACCCCTTCGTTTCCGCGGTGGACGCGGTCCGCTGGCTGGGCGGGGTCCAGTCGCAGGACTATGGTGGCGCCAAGTGGGCGCTGGCCCAGCGAACGGCCGGCGCCACCGACGCCGAGCTGGACCGCCTCTTCGACGAGGGCGCCATCCTGCGCACCCACGTCATGCGGCCGACCTGGCACTTCGTGCTGCCGGAGGACATCCGCTGGCTGCTGGAGCTGACCTCGCCGCGGCTCCTGGCCGGGCTGGCCGGCCGCTACCGGCAGCTGGAGCTGGACCCGACCACGAGGGCGCGCGCGCTGGACGTCTTCGCCGAGTCGCTCAGCGGCGGCCGCTTCTCGACGCGCGCCGAGCTGGGCGAGGTGCTGCTGGCGGCCGGCATCTCGGCGGAGGGCCAGCGTCTCCCCCACCTCCTGGGCGCCGCCGAAGCGCAGGGCCTCATCGTCAGCGGGCCGCGGCGGGGCAAGCAGTTCACGTACGCACTGCTGAATGAGCGCGCGCCCGCGGCTCACCGGCTGGAGCGCGATCAGGCGCTGGCCGAGCTGACCAGCCGCTACTTCCGCAGCCGCGGCCCCGCGCAGATCCCGGACTTCGCCTGGTGGTCCGGCCTGACCGTGGCCGACATCAAGAAGGGCCTCGCCCTGGCCGGGACCGCCCTCGAGCACCACGCGGTCGACGGAAAGGATTACTGGTTCGGCCCCGAATCCGGGCTCGAGCACGAGCCCCCGCTGACTGCCCACCTGCTGCCGAACTTCGACGAGTTCACCGTGGCCTACCGCGACCGCGGTGCCGTCCTCCACCCGAAGGTGGCCTTCGATCCGTCCTTCTTCTCCTACTACCGCGAGGCCGCTCCCCAAGGTGGCATCCTCTCCAACGTGGTGACCGTCGGCGGCACGATACGCGGTTCCTGGCGCCGGACCCTGACGTCTGGCTCCGTGCGGGTGGAGGTCCGGCTGCTCGTGCCCCTCGACCCCGCCGAGATGGCGGCGGTCGATAGAGCCGCGAAGCAGCTCGCACGCTTCCTCCAGCGCACGGCCGACCTTCGATTTGTAGCCCAGCAGCCGTGAAGTTCAGTCAGCTGGCCGAGTACCTGGATCAGCTGGAGGCGACCAACAGCCGCAACGAGCTGGTTCGCATCCTGGCCGAGCTGTACAGGGCTTGCTCCGTGGATGAGATCGAGCCCACCACCTACCTGATCCAGGGGCGGCTGGCGCCCTTCTTCGCTCCCGTCGAGATCGGCCTCGGCGAGAGGCTGCTCATCTCGGCGATCGCGGCCGCCTATGGCACGCCGAAGGACGAGGTCAGCAGGCTTTACAAGCAGGTCGGCGACCTCGGTGTCACAGCCCAGAGGCTGGCACCGAAGGCCGGGCCCGAGCCGCCGTCTGTCGCCGGCGTGCACCAGCAATTGACCCAGATTGCGGGGCTCAGTGGAGCCGGGAGCATTCAGGGCAAGGTCGAGCTCTTCGCCGGGCTGCTGGCTGAGCTGGGCCCGAGCTCGGCCAAGCATCTGGCGCGGATCACCGTCGGCAAGATGCGGTTGGGGATCGGCGACCCGACCGTGCTGGATGCGCTGTCGTTCGCAAAGGTCGGTGATCGGTCGCTGCGCCCGGTACTTGAAGGCGCCTACAACCGGACCTCCGACCTCGGCCTCATCGCCAGAACGCTCTGGGAGGCAGGTGTGGGCGGGCTGGAAGCCTTGAAGGTCACCGTCGGCAAGCCGCTCCGCTGCCAGCTGGCCGAGCGTCTCCCGAATCCGGAGGCGGTGATCAAGAAGCTGGGGACGGTGGGCGTTCAGCCGAAGTACGACGGCCTCCGAGTCCAGATTCACAAGGACGCCAAGCAGGTGAGCATCTTCTCGAGAAACCTGGAGACGATGACGTCGATGTTCCCGGAGCTGGTCGCCGCGGCCAGCCGGCTGGAGGTTGAGAGCGTCATTCTCGACGGGGAGGCGATCGCCTACAACCCCGAGTCGGAGGAATTCGTCCCCTTTCAGGAGACGACCTCACGGCGCCGCAAGGAGGGGATCGAGGAGCTTGCTGCCAGGATGCCCCTGCGGGCGTTCGTCTTCGATGCCATGTATCGCGACGGGACTGACCTGACGCCGCTGCCCTATGAGAAGCGTTTTGAGACCGTCACCGAGGTGCTCAGAGGATCGGATGCTCTCCTGCCGGCGCCGCTCACCAAGACCGGCTCAGCCGAGGTCCTGACCAGGGAGCTGCTCGACAACATCAGCCGCGGACTGGAGGGGGTGGTGGCCAAGCGCCTCGACTCCCCCTACCAGGCCGGCGCCCGCAACTTCAACTGGGTGAAGCTGAAGCGGAATACGAGCGGTGAGCTGACCGACACCATCGACGTCGTCCTCCTCGGTTACTACGGCGGCAAGGGCAAGCGGGCGGAGTTTGGCGCGGGAGCCCTGCTGGCCGGGGTGTACGACAGCGATCGGGACGAGTTCGTGACCATCAGCAAGCTCGGCACCGGGCTTTCCGACGAGGGCTGGCGCGAGATCCACAAGCGCGTGAAAAGGCTGGAGGTCGGCGACAGGCCGGCTCGCGTGAACTCGACTCTCGTCCCCGACGTGTGGCTGCAACCGGAGATCGTGGTCGAGGTGCTGGCCGACGAGATCACCCCCAGCCCGCGCCACACGGCCGGCGCCTTCGGCGATCAGCCGGGCTTCGCCCTGCGTTTCCCTCGGATCATTTCCTTCCGAGCCGGGGACAAGAAGCCGGAGGATGCCACCAGCGTGCACGAAATTCGGCAGATGTTCGATCAGCAGCGGCAGCGGCAGGTGCGGCAGTAGCGTTTCCGCTGCTGACGGTCAGCCGGCCCGCGAGGCCTGCAGCCGCCGCACCCCGACCAGACCAAGGGCAAAAGCGACCAGAGGCCAGACGTAGAAAGGGGTTAGCCCCACGATCCCGCCCGTGACGGGCGCTCCCTGGCCGGCGTACATGGTGAGAATCACCACGTAGTAGGGGACCTCCGCCACGGCCGCGGCCGCGACCGCCCACAGACCCCAGGTCTGGCCGCGCCGGATCACGAACCAGGTTGTGAGGATCGCCACGATGGCAAAGGCCATCATCTGCGAGCACATGGCCACCATCGAACTGACCAGCAGCGTGTCGAGCTTGGGGTTGTCATGGCGCAGCGCATTGATGGCCTGCTTGCCGCCCACCAGGTAGGCATCGGCGTCCTGGTCCAGCACCAATCCAGTCGCGCCCGCGCCGCCGGTGACCAGCGTGGTTGGCACCAACAGCGCCGCCACCAGGTTGGCGGCTCCGTAGAGGAGGAAGAGAATGACCGACGCCCCCAGCCAACTTCTCCATCGGAACCCGCTCATCGTCGCCACCTCCCCGAACCCCGCGGTTCCGCCTATCGTCGGCTAGCGAAGCTTCCGGAATGCCGCCGCCAGATCGTCGCTCGACCCGATCACGCTGCGTCCGGAGCTGAGCAGCGGCCCCGGCTGAGCAGACCAGGCGGCGTCGGCGCCGTAGAGGAAGTACGCGTCCCAGACGATCCCCTCCTCCCCCAGCTGTCGCGCGTACCAGGCCCCGACCACCTTCCTGGAGTCGTAGTAGTTGGTCACTCGGGGATCGTTCAAGACCTGGGTGTCGACCAACTGCCGCGAATCGCCGGCGAGCATGTCAAACCAGACCATGTACACGCGCACGTCCGAAGCCGGGTACTTCTGCAGAATGTTGCCTCGCACCCAACGGGCGCCTGCTGCACAGGTCGGTCAAGTGGGCGAGAGCAGCAGGACCAGGCGGGGATGGCCGCCATCTCGATTGAAGGCGTCCTTCAGCTGGTCGACGCTCTGCAGGTCGGTGAGAGGGGCGCTGGGACCCGAGCCGGTCTCACCAAGACGGTGGAAGACCTCTGACAGGTAGCTGTGCGGGTTGCCGACCTGGACCGCCGCCAATCCAACGAAGAGGACCAGAAGGACGGCTGTCACCCATCCGGCGCCGGATTTCGGGATCAGCCGCATCAGCGCGCCCCGCTCGGGCTGCTGGAGGCGTCGACGGGCTGCCTGTCGGCCGCAAGGCGGACCGCCCGCACGTAGGCGATCAAAGGCGAGACGGAAGCCGTCACCACCTGATACTCACGCAGCTCTGAGTAGAGCTCCGGACGCAAGATCCAGGCCCGCACGCGGTCGCCTTCGCCCGGGTACAGGGCAAGGTAGCAGGTGCTGTGGCCCCTATCGTCGCTCAGGCGCCGGAGCCTCACCGCCTCGCCCGTCACCTCCTTGGTGACCAGCAGCCCG
>DATGVT010000286.1:0-7643 GCA_035300005.1 Candidatus Acidiferrales bacterium | reverse complement strand
CCCTGGCCGCCTTCCGCGAGCACGGTGAGGTGCGGCGGTCCCTGGACGAGAACCTGGAAGGCGCCCGCCGCCAGCTCAAGCAGCTGGCCGCCCTCGGCATCGACCTCGACCGGGTCACCGCCGAGCTCGAGGTGGAAGGCGTCGAGCTCTTCGACGGGTCCTACCGCAGCCTGCGCCGGACCCTGGCCGAGGAGGCCCGCAAGATCAAAGCCGGCAAGGGGCCGCGCCAGTGGCACAGCCTGGGCCGGCTGCAGCCGGCGGTGGACGCCACCCTGCAGAAGCTGCAGAAGGCCGAGGTGCCCCGCCGCCTGTGGGCGAAGGAGCCAACGCTCTGGAGCTCCGATGCCCGCAGGCGGGCCGAGATCGTCGAACGCCTGGGCTGGCTGAACGTGGCCGAGAAGATGCAGGAGCAGGTGCCCCGGCTGCGTGAGCTGGCGCGGGACGGGAAGGCCTACTCGGACGTGGTGCTGCTGGGCATGGGCGGCTCCAGCCTCTGCCCGGACGTGCTCCGCCACACCTTCGGCTCCGTGCGCGGCCACCCCCGGCTGCACGTGCTGGACACCACCGATCCCGCCACCATCCTGGCCCTGCAGGCGAGGATCGGCGTCACCGAGAGCCTCTTCATCGTCGCCTCCAAGTCGGGCGAGACGACGGAGACTCTGTCCCACTTCGCGCACTTCTGGGCGGCGGTGGGGAAGAGCAAGCGCGGGCGCCAGGTGGGCCACAACTTCGCGACCATCACCGATCCCGGCAGCTCGCTGGAGAAGCTCGCCCGCGACCATCACTTCCGCTGGATCTTCCGCAACCCACCCGACATCGGCGGCCGCTACTCGGCCCTCTCCTACTTCGGGCTGGTGCCGGGCGCCCTGATGGGGCTGGACGTGGGCGAACTGCTGGAGCGGGCGACCGAGATGGCGCACTCCAGCGACGCCAGCGTGCCGGCCGGCAAGAACCCCGGGGTCTGGCTGGGGGCGGTCATGGGCCAGCTGGCGCTGCAGGGCCGGAACAAGGTGACGCTGATCCTCTCGCCCAGGATCTCGACCTTCGGCTACTGGGTCGAACAGCTCCTCGCGGAGTCGACCGGCAAGGAGGGCAGGGGCATCGTGCCCGTGGAGTCGGAGCCGCTGGGCCGGCCCGACGCCTACGGCGGCGACCGCCTCTTCGTGTACATCCGGATGAACACCGACCCGCCGCACCCCGGAGTCAAGGCGCTGGAGGGGGCCGGCCAGCCCCTGGTCACGCTCAACCTCCGCGACCGGCTGGACCTGGGCGGCGAGTTCCTGCGCTGGGAGCTGGCGACGGCGGTGGCGGGATCGCTCCTGGGCATCGACGCCTTCGACCAGCCCAACGTCCAGGAGTCAAAGGACAACACCCGCCGCGTGCTGGCCGGCTTCAAGGCCAGCGGCCGGCTGCCGGCGGCGGAGTCGGTGCGCGCTCGGGAGGCCGGACCCGAGGTCACGGGCCTCCTCCGCCGGGCGCGCAAGGGCGCCTACTTCGCGATCATGGCCTACACAGCGCGCTCGACCGAGTCGGAGCGGGCTCTGGCCCGGATCCGCGAGGTGGTGCGCGACCGCCGCCACCTGGCGACCACGGCCGGCTACGGGCCGCGCTTTCTACACTCGACCGGGCAGCTGCACAAAGGAGGCCCCCGCACCGGGCTCTTCCTGCAGGTGGTGCAGGACGACGCCCGCGACCTCGCCATCCCCGGCCAGCCCTACACCTTCTCCACGCTTAAGCAGGCGCAGGCGCTGGGCGACCTGCGCTCGCTCCGGTCGCGGCGGCTGCCGGTGGTGCGGGTGACTCTGGGCCGCTCGCCGGCCGCGGGCTGGAAGGCCCTCACGGGATCCATAGGCTCAGCCGTAAAGTAGCCGCGATCCGCGGCCGTTCAGCGAAGGAGATCCGCCATGGAGATGGGGATGGTCGGGCTGGGCCGGATGGGCGGCAACATGACGGTTCGCCTGCTGAAGAAAGGTCACCGTCTGGTCGCCTACGACCAGTCCGAGGACGCGATCAAGGCCCACGAGGCGCAGGGTGCGGTGGGCGCCCGCTCGCTGGAGGAGCTGGTGCAGAAGCTCGAGCAGAAGCCCCGCGTGATGTGGGTCATGGTGCCCGCCGGCGATCCCACCACCCAGACGATCGCCAGGCTAGCGGACCTCGGCCAGGCCGGCGACATCGTGGTCGACGGGGGGAACACCAACTGGGAGGTGGCTCTGCAGGACGCCGGGCGGGTCAGGGCGAAGGGCTTGCGCTACCTGGACGCGGGAACCTCGGGCGGGATCTGGGGCCTGCCGAACGGCTACTGCCTGATGGTGGGCGGCGAGCAGGAGGCGTTCGACTACTGCCGGCCGCTGCTGGAGGGCCTGGCGCCGGAGGAGGGCGGGCTGGTTCGCACCGGCCCTGAGGGCAGCGGGCACTTCGTGAAGATGGTCCACAACGGCATCGAGTACGGCCTCATGCAGGCCTACGCCGAAGGCTTCGAGATCATGAAGCAGTCGAAGGTGTTCCCGGCCATGGACATGCACGCGATCGCCGAGGCCTGGCGGTTCGGCAGCGTCGTCCGCTCCTGGCTGCTGGACCTGATCGCCGACGGCCTCAGCAAAGATCCGGAGCTGGCCAGCATCAAGGGCTTCGTGCAGGACACCGGCGAAGGTCGCTGGACGGTCCACGCCGCCATCGATGAGGACGTGCCCGCGCCGGTGATCACCCTCGCGCTCTACGAGCGCTTCCGGAGCCGGCTGGAGAACACCTTCACGGACAAGATGCTGGCCATGATGCGCAACCAATTCGGCGGCCACGCCGTCGTGCACGAGCTCGCCGCTCGCCAATGACCGCCGTCGAGAGCCCGCTGGCCGAGGGACTGCACGAGTACCGGGTCGCCAACCCGGCGCTGATGGTGATCTTCGGCGCTACCGGCGACCTCGCCTCGCGCAAGCTGCTGCCCGCGCTCTACAACCTGGCGCGGCAGCGGCTCCTGCCGCCCGGCTTCGCCGTGGTCGGGGCCGCGCTGGACGACCTCTCGGAGGCTGACTTCCGGAAGCGGGCCGGCCAGGCCATCAGCGAGCACTCGCGCACGCAGCCGGTGGAGGAGGCCGTGCTGAACGCCTTCCTGGAGACGGTCGGCTACCAGCCGATCGACTTCTCCAAGCCGGACGGCTTCCGGGCGCTGAAGCGGCGGCTCGACGACCTGGCCCAGGATCGCCACACGGGCGGCAACCTGGTCTTCTACTGCGCGACGCCGCCACCGACCTACTCCGCGATCATCGAGCAGCTGCGGGCCAGCGGCCTGGCCACCGAGCCGTCCGGCTATCACCGGGTCGTGATCGAGAAGCCGTTCGGCTCCGACCTGGAGTCAGCGCGCCAGCTAAACCGGGCCGTGCAGAAGGTCTTCCACGAGGACAGCGTCTTCCGGATCGACCACTACCTGGGCAAGGAGACCGTCCAGAACATCCTCGCCTTCCGATTCGCCAACTCCATCTTCGAGCCGGTCTGGAACTCGCAGCACGTGGACTCCGTGCAGATCACGGTGGCCGAGGAGCTGGGCGTCGAGCTGAGAGGCGGCTACTACGAGCGGGCGGGGGCGCTGCGCGACATCGTGCAGAACCACGCGCTGCAGCTCCTGACGCTGGTCGCCATGGAGCCGCCCGTCGCCTTCGAGGCCAACACGGTCCGCGACGAGAAGGTCAAGGTGCTGCGGGCGATCCGGCCGCTGACGGCCACCGAGGTGGCCCGCTGGACGGTCCGCGGGCAGTACGGCCCGGGCTGGGTGCTGGGGGAGAAGGTCGCCGGCTACCGCGAGGAGCCCAACGTGGCCACGGATTCGCAGACGGAGACCTACGCCGCGCTCAGGCTGTTCGTGGACAACTGGCGCTGGGCGGGCGCCCCCTTCTACCTCCGCGCGGGCAAGCGGATGCCCAAGCGGGTGACCGAGATCCGAGTGCAGTTCAAGCTGCCGCCCCACCTGACCTTCGGGCGGGAGGCCACCCGCGAGCTGGAGCCCAACGCGATCACCCTGCGGATCCAGCCCGAAGAGGGCATCTCCCTGCGCTTCGGGGCCAAGGTCCCCACCGCCGGCATCCGGATCCGGAGCGTGAACATGGACTTCCTCTACCTGTCGGCCTTCCTGGTGGACGCGCCCGAGGCCTACGAGCGCCTCCTGATGGACTGCATGATCGGCGACCCCACCCTCTTCACCCGCGCCGACGAGGTGGAGGCGGCGTGGTCCCTGGTCGATCCGGTGGAGGGGGCCTGGCGGGAGGGACAGCCGCCCCTGCAGGCCTACGAGGCGGGCACCTGGGGACCGGCCGCGGCCGAGCAGCTGCTGGCCGCCGACGGCCGGGTATGGCACCGTCCGTGAGCCGGATCCACCTCCCGCCCGAGCGCATCCACCGCCTCGTGTGGCACGGGGAGAACGTGAGCCTGGCCACGGTCGTCGGCGAGATCGACCGCCTTCACCGGGAGCTGGTCCGGCGTGACGCGGCCGATGACGCGCACCCACATCCGCGCAACTGCGTCATGAACCTGGTCGTGGTCGCCGCCAAGGCCCAGCAGGCGCAGCATGCCCTGGAGGCGGTGGACAGGGTCGCCGGCCAGCACCCCGCCCGCGCGCTCGTCCTCCTGCTGGACGAGGGCGGCGAAGAGCGGGTCGACTGCGAGGTCGCCTCCACAGCCCACCAGCTGCTGAACGGAAGCCCGGTGGAGTGCGAGCGGGTGCGGCTCCACGTCAGCGGCCCGGCGGCCTCCCATCTGCCCAGCCTGGTCGAGCCGCTGCTGGTGCCCGATGTGAAGACCCACTTCTGGTGGACCGGCACTCCGCCCCTGACCGACCAGCGCCTCCTGCAGGCGATGACGATCTGCGACTTCCTGATCATCGACTCGGCCCACTTCGACCGCCCGTACGAGTCCTTCCGCGATCTCGCGGCGCTCGCCCGCACGGTGCGGGACAAGGTGGCCCTGGCGGACTTCCACTGGGCGCGGCTGGAGCCCTGGCGGCAGCTGCTGGCCCAATTCTTTTCGCCCCCCGACCGCCGCCCCTTCATGGAGGGGATCAACGGCGTCGGCCTCGACTACGTGGGCGAGTGGCGGGCCAACCGAGTCGGTGCGGCGCTGCTGGCCGGCTGGCTCATCTCCAGCCTGGGCTGGAAGCTCAAGGAGGCCGCCTCCGGGGCCGGCGGTGTGGTGGCCGCTCTCCTGGAGTCGCGGCGGAAGCACCCGGTGGACCTGAGCTTCCGTTCGGTCTCGATCCCGGGCCTGACGCCGGGCGAGATCGCCGCCCTGCGCCTGGAGGCGGCGGCCGGCGGCCGGACCTGCTCACTGGTGATGGAAAGAGAGCGCGAGAAGCTGCGCTGGGCGGACGTGCGCATCCAGATCGGCGGCGCCGAGACCGTCAAGCAGCTGGTTCCGCTGGAGCCCGAGGACGAGGCCCAGCTGCTGCTGGA
This sequence comes from Candidatus Acidiferrales bacterium, assembly GCA_035300005.1. Lineage (GTDB taxonomy): Bacteria > Chloroflexota > Dormibacteria > Dormibacterales > Dormibacteraceae > DATGVT01. Next base: position 2,208 of record DATGVT010000286.1, on the reverse strand, counting down.
CCTGCTCGTGGATGGCGTCCAGGACCCGGTGTACATGCGCTCCCTGGAGTCGGCCGCCGAGCTCCTGCAGGCACTTTGAAGGCTCTCCACAACCTCCACGACGCCGAGACGGTCGCCGCCAGAGGCGCCGACGCGGTGGCACGCGAGCTGGGAGCCGGCGCTCGCACGCTGGTCCTGGCCGGCGGGACCACGCCTCGCCGCTGCTACGAGCTGCTGGCCTCGAAGCCGGTCCGATGGGGGCGGGTTACGGTGCTCTTCGGCGACGAGCGCTGCGTGGCCCCGGACGACCCCGAGAGCAACTTCCGGATGGCCCGGGAGGCGCTGCTGGAGCGCGTCTACCCGGCCTCGGTCCACCGGATCCCGGGTGAGCTGGGGCCGGAGGAGGGGGCGCGGGCGTACACGGCGGTGGTGGAGGCGCTGCAGCCTCTCGACCTGGTGATCCTGGGGATGGGGCCGGACGGACACACGGCATCGCTCTTCCCCGGCGCCCCCGAGCTGGCGGTCGACGGCTGGGCGGTGGGCGTACGGGGGGCGCCCAAGCCGCCGCCGGAGCGGGTCAGCCTTACCCTGGGCGCCTTGCGCACGGCGCGGCGCGTCATCTTCCTGGTCACCGGGGCCGACAAGGCGGCGGCGGTCGCGAAGGCGGTGCGCGGCGAGGTGCCGGCCGGGATGCTGGAGCAGGCGGAGTGGTTCGTGGACGCGGCGGCGGCGGGCACCGCATGAGCCGGGTCCTCATCGTCCCCTCGATCCTCTCCGCCGATGTAGGGCGTCTGGCGGTGCAGGTCTCGGAAGCGGTGGCGGCCGGCGCCGACCGCATCCAGGTGGACGTCATGGACGGCCACTTCGTGCCCAACCTGACCTTCGGGCCGCTGGTGGTGGAGGCCGTCCGGAAGGTGACCGACCGGCCGATCGAGGCCCACCTGATGGTCGAGCGGCCGGAGCTCTTCGTGGAGATGTTCGTCCGGGCGGGCGCGGACGTGGTTTTGGTGCAGGTGGAGTCGACCTACTCGCTCTACCGGACGGTCCACTCGATCCTGGAGGCGGGGGCGAAGGCGGGCGTGGCGCTGAACCCGGCCACGCCGGTCGAAGACCTGCGCGAGATCCTCCCCTACGTGAGCATGGTCAACGTGATGACTGTCGAGCCCGGGTTCGGAGGCCAGAAGTTCATCGAGCACAGCCCGGAGAAGATCCGCCGCCTGCGCTCACTGAGCCCAGGGGTCGAGATCGAGTGCGACGGCGGCATCGACGCCCGGACGGCGCCCCTGGTGGTGGCGGCGGGCGCTTCGGTCCTGGTGGCGGGGAGCTCCGTGTACGGACACCCGCGGGGAGTGGCGGCCGGCATCAAGGCCCTGCGCGAGGCCGTTGGCGGGCGCTGACGACCTGAAGCGGGCCGCCGCCCAGCGGGCGCTGGAGCTGGTGCGGCCGGGCATGCTGCTGGGCCTGGGCTCTGGTTCGACCGCCGGCTACTTCATCGAGGGCCTTCGGGGTCTCGACGTGCGGGGAGTGCCCACGTCGGAGGCGACCGCCTCACTGGCGCGCTCGGTCGGGGTTCAGGTCGTCGAGGAGCTGGACCGGCCGGTGGACCTGGCGGTGGATGGGGCGGACGAGATCGATCCCTCCCTGTCCCTGATCAAGGGCCGCGGAGGCGCTCTGTTCCGGGAGAAGCTGGTGGCGGCCGCGGCCCGGCGCTTCGTAGTGGTCGCCGACGAGTCCAAGCTGGTCGACCGCCTGGGCGTGGGGGTGCTCCCGATCGAGGTGCTGCCGTTCCTGTGGCGGACGACCGCCGAGCGGCTGGAAGGGCTGGGGGCGGAGTGGCAGGTGCGGGGTGGGGAGGGGTCGCCGTACGTGACCGACAACGGCAACCTGATCCTCGACCTGACCTTCGTGCGCGGCGTGTCGGATGCCTCGTCCCTGGCGCTGGCGCTGAAGGGGGTGACGGGGGTGGTGGAGCATGGGCTTTTCGTCCGTCTGGCCTCCGGCTGCATCGTGGCTGGGGCCGGGGGGGTGCGAATACTGGGCTCGATAGACTGAGCCGGCGCGCGGACGGGTCGCCTAGCTCGGTCGAGGGCGCGGCACTGGAAATGCCGTAGGCCCGCAAGGGCCTCGAGGGTTCAAATCCCTCCCCGTCCGCCAGGTTTCGAATACGAAATCGGCCTCTTCGGCGATTCACGCTGACTTCGACGGTCGGTTGACCTACTCACCGAAGAC
>DATGVT010000285.1:0-2640 GCA_035300005.1 Candidatus Acidiferrales bacterium | reverse complement strand
GGAGCAGAAGGCGCGGCCGCTGCCGGTCAGCACCACCACGCGCACCGCGGGGTCGCGCTCCGCCTGCTTGATGGCCTCCGCCAGCTGGGCGCGGGTCAGCGCCCCGATGGCGTTCATCTTCTGGGGCCGGTTGAGGCGAATCCAGGCGACGCCGGCCTCGACCTCCGCCAGTACGTGCTGCTCGGTGTCTACCGACATCGCGTCACCTCCCCTGGAACACCGCCCTCCGCTTCTCGAGGAAGGCCCGCATCCCCTCTTTCTGGTCCTCGGTCGCGAACAGGAAGTAGAAGCTCCGCCGCTCCCCGGCCAGGCCTTCCGCCAGCGGCGTCTCGAGGGCCTTGTTCACCGCCTCCTTGGCCATGCGGAGTGCCAGGGGCGGCTTCTCCGCCAGCTGGCGGGCGAGCCGCTTCGCGACCGCGATCGTCATCTCATCCGGGACCACCCGGTTGACGAGCCCCAGCTGGTAGGCCCGCCGGGCGGTGACCGGCGTACCCCCCAGCACCACTTCCATGGCCACGTACTTCCCGACCGTCCGCGGCCAGCGCTGGGTGCCGCCGGCGCCCGGGATGATCCCGAGGTTGATCTCAGGCTGCCCGAAGCGGGCGCCCTCGCCGGCGACGATCAGGTCGCACATCAGGGCGATCTCGCAGCCACCGCCCAGCGCGTAGCCGTTGACCGCCGCGATCAGCGGCTTGGTGAAGGCCGCCAGGCCGCGCCAGCGCCCGGTCTGGTCGCGCTCCAGCTGCTCCACCGCCGAGCGCTGCGCCATGTCGGCGATGTCGGCCCCGGCGGCGAACACCTTCGGCCCGCCGCTGAGCACCGCCGCCCTGATCTCGGAGCGCGCCTCCAGGTCGGTCAGCGCGTCGTTCAGCTCCCCGACCAGCTCCGGGCTGAGAGCGTTCAAAACCGAGGGCCGGTTGAGGGTGATGACCGCTATCGGCGGCTCCTCCTCGACCAGGAGGTGCTGGTAGGTCATCCGAGTATCATCGGCCATCATGGGAGGGTCCCGTTCGGTCCTCCGGGACAGCTTCGGGCGGATCGCGGACGACCTTCGGATCTCCGTCACCGACCGCTGCAACTTCCGCTGCATCTACTGCATGCCGGCGGAGGGCCTGAAGTGGCTCCGGCGGGAGGAGATCCTGCGCTTCGAGGAGATCCAGCGGCTGGCGCGGATCTTCGTCGAGCGCTACGGCGTGCGCACGATCCGCCTCACCGGCGGCGAGCCACTGGTGCGCGTGAAGCTCGAGGAGCTGGTGGCGATGATCAACGCCATCGACCCCACCCTCGACATCACGATGACCACCAACGGCGTGCTGCTCCGCCAGAAGGCGAGGTTGCTCGCCGACGCCGGGCTGAAGCGGGTCAACGTCTCCCTGGACACCCTCCACATCGACCGCTTCCAGGAGATCGCCCGCGTGGAAGCGTTCGCCCGCGTGATGGACGGGATCGCGGCGGCGGAGGAGGCGGGCCTGCGGCCGATCAAGCTGAACATGGTCGTCATGAAGGGCCAGAACGACGACGAGGTGGTCGACTTCGCGCGCCTGGCCCGCGACAAGGGCTACGAGGTCCGCTTCATCGAGTTCATGCCGCTCGACGGCGACAACATCTGGACCAACGACCAGGTGGTGCCCAGCCGCCGGATCCAGGAGCAGATCGAGGACCTCTTCCCGCTGGTCGCGATGAGCGAGGACCGGCCGGGGCCCGCCACGCGCTACAAGTTCGCTGACGGCGCGCCCGGGGGCCTGGGCTTCATCTCCTCGGTCAGCCAGGCGTTCTGCACGACCTGCAACCGCATCCGGCTGACGGCCGAGGGCGGGCTGCGCACGTGCCTCTTCTCCCTTTCGGAGACGCCGCTCCGGGACCTGATGCGAAGCGGGGTCTCGGACGACCACCTCTGCCGAGTGGTCGAGACCGCGGTCTGGCGCAAGGAAGAGGGACACCTGATCAACCAGGAGGGCTTCGTCAAGCCCGCCAAGTCGATGTCCCAGATCGGAGGCTAGCGCCTAGACTCCGGCCGTGAAGCGGCTCGCAGCCGCGCTCGGACTCCTGCTCACCGCCTGCGCCGCGGGCGGCTCGGCGGCCGCCTCACCTTCGCCCGGCGCCTCCGCGAGCGCAGCCGCCTCGCCTTCACCGGCCGCCCTCAGCTGCCGATTGCCGATCGTCAGGGGCGTCGGATCAGGGGGTTTTCTCAACCTGCCCGCCGCTACATTCAGCGTCGATCCGGCCAGCCAGACAGGGTATGACTGGCCGCTCGGCAAGTGGCTCCCGGCTTTCTACAACGAGATCTCCCCGGACGGCAGCCGCTACGCCTTCGGCGAGATTCCCTCGGTGCCGTCGCCCCCCTCGACTCCCATCCCCGGACGGATACATGTCGTAGATGCCGCCAGCGGCAGCGAGAGGATCGCCGTCGTCCCGTCGACCTCCACAGTGGTCACCATCCAGCCCGAGGGGATCTACGTCAATCGGGTTACGCCCGCGTCCGACGACGCCCCCCAGCGCTTGGGGCTGGTCGACCCCACCACGCTCGCCTACCGGCAGGTCACCACCGACGACCGCTTCTGGAGCGTGGTCGGGCCGGGTGTCGCCTACGCGGTCGACCTGGACGCCAGCGACCCCGACAAGCCGTTCGTCGCGTTCCGA
>DATGVT010000284.1:0-7015 GCA_035300005.1 Candidatus Acidiferrales bacterium | reverse complement strand
CCGGCCTGCCGCCGGGACCGATCAGCAACCCCGCCGCGGCAGCCATCAGGTCCTGCATTGACGTCCCCAAGACGGCGTACCTGTTCTACTTCACCGACAAGCAGGGCGTGACCCACTTCGAGAAGACCCAGGCGGAGTTCGAGGCCGACAAGCGCAGGTATGGGGTCTCCGGCGAGTGAGCAGCTGAAGGCCTTCCTGATCGGCGAGGGCATTGCCTACTCCGCCAGCCCAGTGATGCAGGAGGCCGCCTTTCGCGCTTGCGGCCTGGACTGGGTATACGAGCTGCGCGACATCCCCGCCTCCGGCCTCCCGGCGGTGATCGCCGAGCTGCGCGAGCCGGAGACGGTCGGCGCCAACGTCGGCATCCCGCACAAGGTGGCGATCCGAACGCTGCTGGATGGTCTGGAGGGCGACGCTGAGCTGGCCGGCGCCGTCAACACTGTGTGCAAGGTGGAGGGGAGGCTGATCGGCCTGAACACCGACGTGATCGGCATCCGGGCCGCGCTGGGCGCGGTGGGCCTGGAGCCCGCGGGCGCGCGTGCCGTGGTGCTGGGCGCCGGCGGCTCGGCGCGGGCTGCGGCGCTGGCCCTGAAGGGCGCCCGGCTGACATTCGTCGCCCGCCACCCGGAGCGCGCCGCCGGCCTGCCCGGGGAGGTCAGGGACTGGTCCGACCCCGCCTGGCCACGCCTGGTCCGCCGCGCCGATCTGCTGCTCAACGCCACCCCGCTGGGCCGGAGGGAGGAGATGCCCCTGCGGCCCGGGTTTCTGCCGTCGCGGGGCGCCGTCATCGACCTCGTCTACCTGCGCGGCGGGACGCCGCTGGTCCGCAAAGCCCGCTCGCTGGGCATCCGCTGCGCCGACGGCTGGCCGGTGCTGCTCGGCCAGGGAGCGGCCTCCTTCGAGGCCTGGACCGGCCGCCCGGCGCCGATCGAGGCCATGCGGGGGGCGCTGCCGGCCGCGTGATCCAGCTCCTGCTGACGACCGGGTGGACGCTGGCCGGGGTCGTGGTCGGCCTGGGCATCCACCGGGCCAACGTCTATCTGGCCGAGCGGGAGCACCTGAGCCCCGGGTCCGCGCTCTGGCAGCGCTGGGGGCCGGTCGTCCTCTGCGCGCTGCTCTTCGACGCCTTCGCCTTCCAGGTCGGCCCGCGCCCGATCCTTCTGCTGGACAGCCTTTACGTGGCGGTCCTGGTGCAGATCGTCTTCTTCGACTTCGAGCATCGGCTGATCCTGGACGTGGTTCTGATCCCGACGGCGGTTCTGGCCCTGCTCTTGAGCCTCCTCGCCCAGCCGTGGTGGGCCGGGCTCGCCGTCGGGATCGGGGCCGGACTCGTGTTTCTGGCCCTGGCCGGCATCGGCCAGTTCATCGTGAAGTCCGAGGCCCTGGGCATGGGAGACGTCAAGCTCGCCATCTTCATCGGGCTGCTGCTGGGCTGGCCGGGCACCCTGCGGGCGCTTTTCGCCGGCGTCTTCCTGGCCGGACTCGGAGCCGTGATCGTGATTGTGATCAAGCGCCGCCTGCGCGGCCTGACCCTGGCCTACGGCCCCTACCTCGCGCTGGGGGCCTCGATCGAGCTCCTGCTCTCGGCTGCCTCACAATAAGTTCGGGACTGTCCCCGGCCGCGACGCCGGATCTGCGTCGCCGATGCGGCCGATCTCTGCGTCACGGGTCCCGTCGCTGCGTCGTCACGCATCCTAATGCGCTCCTCCTAGCGCCACCCGTTCCTTGACCTCGGCTCGCCCCGCCACCGCAGCTCTCGGCGCCGGGCCGGGTACACTCCCGGCGATGCCCGAGCAGCTCCTGCCGGGAGAAACCCTGGTCCTCCGCCAGCACCGCCACTGGGTTGTCCTCTTCAAGGCGCTCTGGTGGTCGCTGCTGCTGCTGGTGTTGGCCGGGCTGGCCTCGCTCCTGATCCATGCCGAGTTCTTCCGGCGCGGGGAGAAGCTGCTGCTGATCGCGGCCGTGCTGGTGCTCGTCGGCCTCAACGCGATCATCAGCTGGATCCGCTGGAACTCCTACTACTTCGTCCTCACCGACCAGCGGGTAATCCTGAACAAGGGGGTCTTCAGCCGGAGCACGAAGATCATCGCCATCGACCGCGTGCAGGACTGCTCGACGCAGGAGACGCTCCTCGGGCGCATCCTCGGCTACGGCCGGGTGGAGATCGACGCCGCCGGCGCGGCGGGGGCGGAGGTGCTCGACCACCTGCCCCGGCCGGGCCAGTTCCGGGACCAGATCTTCATGCAGTCGGAGCGGCTGCGCCGCGGGCCGGCGCCGAGCGCTGGCGGGACCTGACGCCCTCCGTTAGAAGGTCCCTCGCCCTGATCGGGTTCATGGGCTCGGGCAAGTCGTCGGTGGGGGCCCTGGCGGCCGACCGCGCCGGGGTCGACTTCCACGACCTGGACCGCATCATCGAGGCAGAGACGGGCATGAGCATCGGCGAGCTGTTCGAGCAGGAGACGCGCTTCCGGGTGGTGGAGTCGCGACTGCTGCCGAAGGCTCTCCAGCCGGGCGCGGTCGCCTCGCTGGGCGGAGGGGCTCCGATGCAGGACGAGAACTGGGCGCTGATCCGCGAGCGCGCCACCACCGTCTGGCTGGACGCGCCCTTCGCCGTCCTCTACGAGCGCATCCGGCACCAGGAGCACCGGCCGCTGGTGCGCTACTTTCCGGAGGCCGACCTGGAGGCGCTCTACCAGCAGCGGCGGCCCCGCTACGCGGAGGCGGATCACCGCCTGGACGCCACCCGACCGGTCGCCGAGCTGGCCGAGGAGGTGCTGTCGCTCTGGTCCGGCTGAAGGTCCCCGTCGGCGGGCGGTCCTACCCGGTCGTGATCGGGCTGGGCGCGCTGGACGAGCTGCCGGCGCTGGTCAGGCGGCTGGGCACCAGCACCGCCCTCGTGGTCACCGACAGCCGCGTGCGCAGGCTCTGGGGGATGGACGTCGTGCAGCGGCTGGAACGGGCAGGCTTCCAGGTCCCGCTGCTGGCCCTGCCCGCCGGCGAGCGCTCGAAGACGCTGGCCATGCTGGCCCGTGTCCTGTCGTTCGCGGAACAGCAGGGCCTCGACCGCGGCGCTTGCCTGGTGGCGCTGGGCGGCGGCACCGTCGGCGACCTGGCGGGGTTTGCGGCGGGCGTCTGGCTGCGGGGGATCGCGTACTTCCAGGTGCCTACCACGCTCCTGGCCATGGTCGACTCCAGCATCGGCGGCAAGACCGCCGTCAACACGGCGAAGACGAAGAACGCGGTCGGGGTCTTCTGGCAGCCGGAGGCGGTGGTGAGCGACCTCGCCGTCCTGAGGACGCTGCCGCCCGTGGAGTACCGGACCGCCTTCGGTGAGGTTGTAAAGTACGCCGTCGCCATGGACGCCGAGCTGGCCAGTCTCCTGGAATCGGACCGGGAACGCTTGAACGCCCGCGACCCCGAGGCTCTGGAGGCGGTGGTGACGCTCTGCGTCAAAGCCAAGGCGGCGGTGGTGGCGGCAGACGAGCGGGACCAGGGCGAGCGCGCGATCCTCAACTACGGCCACACGGCCGGCCACGCCCTGGAGGTCGCCAGCGGCTACCGGGTGGCGCACGGGCAGGCGGTCGCCTTCGGCATGCGGGTGGCGGCCCGGATCGCGGCTCGCAGCGGCCTCAGCGAGCCCGGGTTGGTCGCGACCCAGGACCGGCTGCTGGCCGGCTTCGGCCTCCCTGGCCGGTTGCCGGCGGTCGCCGCGGAGGCCATCCTGGAGGCCATCCCGCGCGACAAGAAGGCCCGCGCCGGGCAGGTGGCCTGGGTGCTGCCGCGGGAGCTGGGCCGGGCGGAGCCCGGCCACCAGGCGGACGCGCGGCTGGTCTCCAAGGCGGTGCGCGAGGCCCTGCCGTGAAGCGGATCGTCGTCGCCAACGGCCCCAACCTGAACCTGCTGGGCACACGGGAGCCGGAGATCTACGGCCGGCGAACCCTGGCCGACCTGGAGAAGGAGGTCCGCGCCCGGGCCCGGCAGCTCGGCTGCCAGGTCGTCTTCTTCCAGAGCAACTCCGAGGGCGAGCTGATCGACCGCCTCCAGAAGGAGGCGCCGGGGGCGGCCGGCATCGTTATCAACCCGGCGGCGCTGACCCACTACTCGTACGCCCTCTACGATTGCCTGCGCTCGCTGGCGGTGCCGGCGTTGGAGGTCCACATCTCCAACCCTCTGGCCCGGCCCGAGGAGTTCCGCTGGCGCAGCGTGACCGCGCCGGCGGCGGTGGGCGTGATCAGCGGGCTCGGCTTTCGTGGCTACCTGGTGGCGATGGAGTTCCTGCTTGATCTCGAGCAATGACTTCAGGGTGGGGACGATGTTCGAGATGGACGGGCAGCTGCTCAGCATCGTCAGCGTCCAGCACATCAAGCTGGCGCGGGCGGGGGCCATCATCAAGGCCAGGCTGCGCAACGTCCGCACCGGCGCCATCTTCGAGCAGAGCTTCAAGAGCGGCGAGAAGTACCGAGCGGCCCGCATCGAGAAGAGCGAGGCCACCTACCTCTACCACGACGGCGACCTCCACCACTTCATGGACGTGGAGACCTACGACCAGGTCGCTCTGCCCGAGGACCTGGTCGGGGACGCGCTGCCCTTCCTTAAGGAGGGGAACCTGGTGCACCTCGTCCGCTACCAGGACCAGGTGATCGGCGTCGAGCTTCCGATCACGGTCGACCTGAAGGTGGCCCACGCCGACCCCGGCCTGCGCGGAGACACCGTCTCGGGCACCACCAAGCCGGCCCGGCTGGAGACAGGGCACACGATCCAGGTGCCTCTCTTCGTCAGCACCGGCGACGTGATCAAGGTGGACACCCGGACGGGGACCTACATGGAGCGGGTGTAGCATCGAACGCGTGGAGCAGACCGACACCCTCGGCAGCGTCCGCGTGGCCAACGAGGTGATCGCGTCCATCGCGGCCATGGCGGCGGGCGAGATCGACGGGGTGGCCGGCTTGGACGAGACGGGCGCCCGCCACTTCGGGGACTGGATCAAGCGCCAGTCCGCCCACCGCGGGGTCCGGGTCCAGGTCGATCCCGAGCGCCAGATCCACCTGGAGGTCTTCCTCTGTGTGCGCTCGAGCGCGGTCGTTGGCAAGGTGGCCGAAAAGGTGCAGACCAACGTGGTGGAGGCGGTCGAGCGCATGCTGGGGCTGGAGGTGTCCGAGGTCAACGTGTACGTCTCCAGCGTCGCCTTCGACGCCTGACCGCCGCCGGTCCGCCGGGCGCCGGCACCAGGCGCGGGAGCTGGCCCTGAAAGTGCTCTTCCAGCTCGAGAACCAGCCCCAGGAGGACGCCGAGCGCGTCCTCGGCTACCACGCCGACGAGGTGGGCGCGCCGGACGACGTGCGCTCCTTCGCGGACGAGCTCGTGCGTGGGGTCATCGGGCACCGGGAGGAGCTGGACAGGGCCATCTCGGAGGCATCCCAGAACTGGCGGCTCGAGCAGATGGCGAAGGTCGACCGCGTGCTACTCCGGATCGCGATCTACGAGATCGCCATCGACCGCCGGGTGCCGACCAAAGCCGCCATCAACGAGTCGATCGAGCTGGCCAAGACCTTCTCGGGCGAGGAGTCGGGCCGATTCGTGAACGGCATCCTGGGCCGGGTCGCCGCCGCTTCGTGAGCGGGGAGCCGATCGACCTCCTCCTCGACCGCCTGGAGGCGGCGATCGCGCGGCTGGCGGACGGCCGCGCCCCTCTCGAAGAGCTGGTGCGCACCTACCAGGAGGCGACCCGGCTGCTGGAGGCGGCCTCGGCCCGCCTTGACGAGCTGAGCGGAGTACCCCCCCTGCGCGGGCCGGGCGGACCGCTTCGCGGGTCCCTTTCCCCCGCGCCCCCCCCGCGCTCGCCGGCCGAGCCGTGAAGTACCTGCTGCCCCCGCTGCTGGCCTGGCTGGTCGCCCAGACCGCAAAGGTCGTGATCAGGTCGGTGCAGCAGCGCCGGCTGAACCTGGCCGTGCTGGCCGAGATGGGGGGGATGCCCAGCTCGCACAGCGCCATCGTGATGGGGCTGACGACCGGCCTCGGGCGTCTGAACGGGTGGGGTTCCGCCAGCTTCGCGATCGCCCTTATCTTCTCGTTCGTGGTCATGTACGACGCCGCCGGGGTGCGCCGCGCGGCCGGCCGGCAGGCGGCCGTGCTCAACCGCCTGGTGGAAGACCTGATGGCCCAGCGCGGCCATCCCGAGATCCGGCTCCGGGAGCTGCTCGGCCACACCCCGGTCGAGGTGCTGGTGGGGGCGGTCCTGGGCATCCTGGTCGGGCTGATCCCGCTTGGCTAGCCGGACCGGGGGCCGGGCACGCCTGGACCAGGCGCTGGCCGAGGCCGGCCTGGTCCCCTCCCGCCAGCAGGCCCAGGCCTTGATCCTGGCCGGCCGCGTGCGGGTGGCCGGGGAGACCGTGCGGCGGCCGGACCGCCTGGTCGGGTCGGGCGAGCCGCTGGCGCTGGAGGCCGGTCCCGCCTACGCCAGCCGCGGCGGCGAGAAGCTGGCGCCGGCGCTGGCCGCCTTCGGGGTCGGCGTCACCGGCCGGGTCTGTGCAGACCTCGGCGCCTCGACCGGCGGCTTCACCGACGTTCTCCTGAAGAGGGGGGCCCGGCGCGTCTACGCGGTCGACGTCGGGCGGGGCCTCCTCGCCTGGCGGCTCCGGCAGGACCCGCGGGTGGTGCTGATGGAGCGCGTCAACGCCCGCCACCTGGAGGCCTTCCCGGAGCCGGTCACGCTCGCCACCGTGGACGTCTCCTTCATCGGCCTGGAGAAGGTGCTGCCCGCCCTGCGGCGCGCAGCGCCGGCGGCGGAGGTGGTGGCCCTCTTCAAGCCCCAGTTCCAGGTTGGCCGCGGCCAGGTGGGAAAGGGGGGAGTGGTCCGCGACCGGGAGGCGGTGGCGGCGGCGCTGGCCGCTTTTCGCGATTGGTGCGCCGCCAACCGCTACCGGGTGGCGGCCGAGGCGCTGTCGGAGGTGGCGGGCGCCAAGGGCAATCGCGAGATCTTCTTTCACCTGGTGCCCCAAGCGTGACCCCCACGACG
>DATGVT010000283.1:0-1732 GCA_035300005.1 Candidatus Acidiferrales bacterium | reverse complement strand
CGCCAGCCGCCGGCCGGCCTCGACCGAGCGCCGGGCGTCGGGGTGGCCGCCCATCAGGTAGGGCACCAGCTTCAGGTCCCCCTCCGCCCTGAGCGCGTGCTCCAGGCGCATCGTCTCAGTGGCCATCGGCCGCTCCGGCGACGACGTCCAGGTCCTTGTCGCCCCGGCCGGAGAGGCAGACCAGCAGTCTCCCCTCCGGGCCCAGCTCTCGGGCCAGCAGCCCGGCGTGGTGCAGGGCGTGGGCCGGCTCCAGGGCGGGCAGGATGCCCTCCAGGCGGGTCAGCAGGCGGAAGGCCTCCAGCGCCTCGGCGTCGGTCGCGGTCGCGTACTCGACGCGGCCGCTGTCCAGCAGCAGAGAGTGCTCAGGGCCCACGCCCGGATAGTCGAGGCCCGCCGACACCGAGTGCGTGGCCAGCACCTGGCCGTCGCCGTCCTGCAGCAGGTACGAGTAGCTGCCGTGCAGAACGCCCGGCCGGCCGGCCCCAAGGGAGGCGGCGCCGCCGGCCTCCACGCCCACCAGCCGGACCTCGGGGTCGCCCAAAAACGCGGTGAAGATGCCGATCGCGTTGGAGCCGCCGCCGACGCAGGCCACGACCACGTCCGGCAGCCGCCCCTCGGCGCCCAGGTACTGCTCGCGGGCCTCGTCGCCGATCACGCGCTGGAGGTCGCGCACCAGCTCCGGGTAGGGGTGCGGCCCGACGGCGGAGCCGATGATGTAGTGGGTCGTCCCGACGTTGGTGACCCAGTCCCGGATCGCCTCCGAGGTGGCGTCCTTGAGAGTCCGGCTGCCGGCGTCCACCGGCCTCACCTCGGCCCCCAGCAGCTCCATGCGGCGCACGTTGATCGCCTGCCGGCGCATGTCCTCGACGCCCATGTAGACGGCGCACTCGAGGCCGAAGCGGGCCGCCACCGTGGCCGCCGCCACGCCGTGCTGGCCGGCGCCGGTCTCGGCGATCACCCGGCGCTTGCCCATGCGCAGGGCCAGCAGCGCCTGGCCGAGGGCATTGTTGAGCTTGTGGGCGCCGGTGTGGCAGAGGTCCTCGCGCTTCAGGTGGAGGCGGGCGCCCCCCAGGCGCGCGGACAGCCGGTCGGCGGCGTAGAGGGGGGTCGGCCGGCCGACGAAGGCGTGCCGGTGAGCGGCCAGCTGGAGCTGGAACTCGGGGTCGGCCTTGGCCTGGTGCCAGGCCGCCTCCAGCTCCTGGAGGGGAGCCATCAGCGTCTCCGGCACGTACTGGCCGCCGTAGGCGCCGAAGCGGCCCCGGCCGGGATGGCTCAACCCGCCGCCACCTCCTGCTCCGCCGCCCGGACGGCGCGCACGAAGGAGCGCACCTTCTCCGGGTCTTTCACGCGCACCTCGGCCTCCACGCCGCTGGAGACGTCGACGCCATAGGGACGGTAGCGGCTCACGATCCCCCCCACGTTAGCGGGCGTGAGCCCGCCGGCGATGAATACGCGCCGGGTGGCCAGCAGGCGGCGGGCCGGCTCCGGGTCCCAGGAGCGGCCCGTGCCTCCGCGCTGGTCGGCCGACCAGGAGTCGAGCAGGATCGGGTCCGGCCAGGCCCCGGCGTCCGGCACCCGGCCCTCTCTGACCTTCAGGACCTTCATCAGGGGCCGGCCGGCCTCGAAGCCGGGCGCCTCCGAGCCGTGCAGCTGGACCAGGTCGAGACCACAGTAGTCGGCGACCTGGCGGACCTCCTCGGGGTCCTGGTCGATGAAGACGCCCACCAGCGCC
>DATGVT010000282.1:0-2018 GCA_035300005.1 Candidatus Acidiferrales bacterium | reverse complement strand
TCCTTTCTCGAGGGTCCCGTCCGCGACCCCCTTGTATTTTATGTAGGCGTCTACGCTTGTCAATAGCTTAACGGGCGCTTGCTGCCCGGATTTGCCACAGATCGCTTGGGAATCCCAAGCTTTGGAAATGTCAGGCCCGCGGCAGGGAGGCCGCCCAGCCGACCAGCTCCCGGAGTCCGGCGTCGAAGTCGATCCGCGGGCTCCAGCCCAGGCGCTGCTCGGCTCTCGAGATGTCGCTCACGTAGTAGCGCTGGTCGCCCTGGCGCCAGTCGCTGAAGGTGTGATGCGACTGCTTGCCCGCCAGCTCCTCGATGGCGCTGATCACCTCCAGCAGGTTGCGGGCGTTGGCGGGGCCGCCGCCGACGTTGTAGACGTCGCCGCTGGGGACCTTCTCCAGGAGCAGCTCGTAGAGGTGGCAGAGGTCGCGGGCGTCGAGCAGGTCGCGGACCTGGCTGCCGTCGCCGTAGATGGTCAGCTGCCGGTTCCCGAGGATCGAGTGCACGAAGTGCGCGACCCAGCCCTGGTCCTCGGTCCCGTACTGGTGCCGGCCGTAGATGCAGCTCTGCCTGAGGACGGCCGTGTGCAGGCCGTAGCAGCGCGCATAGTCCAGGAAGTACTGGTCGGCGGCGCCCTTGGAGCAGCCGTAGGGGCTGTGGAAGTCGAGCGGCTGGTCCTCCCTGCAGGCTGAGCTGTGGTTCTCGAGCTGGCCGTAGACCTTGTTGGTGGAGGCGAAGAGCAGGACCGCGTCGGGAGCCTGCCGGCGGGCGGCCTCGAGCAGGTTGAGGGAGCCGAGCGCGTTGACCTCGAAGTCCGTGCGCGGGTCCTCGAGCGAGGTCGTCACCGCCACCTGGGCGGCCAGGTGGATGACCGCGTCCTGGCCCTTGAGGTGCTGGTCGAGGGCGCCGGCGTTGCGCACGTCCTCCCTGACCAGGTCGAGGCCCGGATGCCGGCGCCGGATCCATTCCAAGTTCTTCTCGGTGCCGGCCCGGCTCAGGTTGTCCAGGATGGTCACCCGCCAGCCCCGGCCGGCGAAGTGGTCGGCGGCGTTGACGCCCAGGAAGCCGGCGCCGCCCGTGATCAGGAGCCGCCGCATGAGTTGGTAACGATAGAGGTTCAGTGCGCGGTCATCAGGCCCCGCAGGTAGGCGACCTCGACCACCCAGCAGGCGGCGGTCAGAAAGGCGGCCTCGCGGTCCTTGCCGCCGCGGGCCGTGTAGAAGTAAAGGCCGGGCAGGAAGACCACGGCGAAGATCCCGTAGACCAGGTGCAGCAGGTTGTGGGGAAGCCCAGCGGCGAGTCCGGCCAGGCCCTGCAGCCCGGTCAGCGCCACCAGCAGGAGGTAGCTGGACCGGAAGCCGCCGCTGAGCCGGCGGTGGCGGAAGTACTGATAGGCGCCCCAGACCCCGAGGACGGCCGCGTAGAGGATCAGCGCGAAGGCCAGCTGCCGGTGGAGGAGCGCCAGGGCGGACACCGCCCCGATAGGGTAGGGGTCGGAGTGAGAGTGGCGGTCACCAAGGCGGTCCGGGCACCGGTCAGCCCGGCTTTCGTGCGCGCGGTCCTGCAGGCGGCGGAGGGCGTGGCCGAGGTGGCCGCCAGGTTGCCGGCCGGGGGCGGGGAGGTGGCGGTCCGGCTCACCGGCGACCGCGAGCTGCGGCGGCTGAACCGCACTTTTCTGGGCGAGGACGCGGCGACCGACGTGCTCTCCTTCGCGGGCGAGGGCGAGCACCTCGGGGATCTGGCGGTTTCCTGGCCGGCGGCGATGCGGCAGGGACGGTCCTACGGCCACGGGCCGGAGGCCGAGCTGGGCCTGCTGCTGGTGCACGGGCTGCTCCACCTGCTGGGCTGGGACCACGCGGGCGCGGCGCAGCGGCGCGAGATGCGGCGCCTGACGGGGGCCGGCCTGCGGGCCGCCGGCCTCGCGGTTTCCGCGGGGCGGCTGTAGCCGCCCCCTACAAGCCGGCCCCTACACTTAGGGCAGGTCAGCGGCGCCGCCGCGGGCCTAGCTGTGCCTGTGCCACC
>DATGVT010000281.1:0-12641 GCA_035300005.1 Candidatus Acidiferrales bacterium | reverse complement strand
AGCTCAGCTGGCGGGCGTCGCCACCCCCCAGGTCGGCCACAAAGAGCTGGGGCCGAGGGCCGCGCTTGCTCAGGAAGGCGAGCCGGGTGCCGTCCGGCGACCACTCGGGGCTCTGGTCGCGCCGGGGACCGGCGGTGGCCTGGATCGGCTCGTCGGCTTCGCCCAGGCCGCGCACCCAGACGTAGCTGCGGTTCTGGCGGGTCTCCTGGTCGGCCCAGGTTACGTGGTAGGCGACCCGGTCGCCGGCCGGTGAGAGGCGGACGTGGTCGATCCAGCGGAACTGGTAGATGTCCTCGGCTTGAAACGGACGGCCTGGCATGCCATCAATTGAAGCAGCTATGACGACAGCGCCGGCGGGGGACCCGAGGTCATCAGCTCGCTAACGCCGCCGTTCCAGATGGCGAGGGCATCCCGCACGGCGGCGACCTCCTCCTGGCTGATCGCCGCGCCGAGGTTGCCTTCACGCTCCTCCAGCGCCGCCGCGCTCCCGGCCTCCAGCCGGATCTCGGACGTCAGCTCGATCTCACCACCGCCTTCGAAGACGCAGAACCGGCAGCGGAAGTGCAGCTGCACCCGGTCGGAGCCAGAGAAGCTGGCCGAGATCTCCGCCAGCCGCAAGGAGGCGCGGCAGCCCGGGCACGTCCGGCGCTGGACCTCTGCGGCGAGGACGCGGAGGATGACCTGGTCCACGGCGCCGAACCCTAGGCCGATCGGGGCCGCAATCCGGCGACGACCGCGTAAAGGGTCTTCATCGTCCTTCCGACCGGCAGCCGTCGCTCGTTCGGGAGTAAGTTGCCGCCGTGGACAGGCGGCGGCTCGCCCTGCGCGGCGCCGCGGCGGGCGCACTGGCGGCCCTGGCGACGCTGGCCGCCATGTACCTGGCCGCGCTGGTGGCCGGCATCCGGCCGCTGCCCGACCTGCTGCAGGAGCCGATCCTGGCCGCCATGCCAGGGCCCGTCTTCGGCTTCTTGATCGACAACCTCCAGCACGCCGGGAAGGTGGTCGAGGAGGCGGGGATCCTGGTCGCCCTTACCCTGGGTGGCGCCGGGCTGGGTGCCTTCTACGCTCTCGCCTCTGGGCGCTGGAGGGTGCCGCACCTGGGGCTCGGCTTCGGCGCGCTGGCCTGGCTGCTGACGATGGTGGTGCTGCTGCCCCTGGCCGGGGACGGGCTCTTCGGCCTCAACGAGGGCCTGGCCACGCCGCTGGTCTGGGGACTTCTGTTCGCCGTTTTCGCGCTGGTGCTGCAGCTGCCAGGGGACCCGGCGCGGCCGGCGCCGATCGCCGGCGAACCCGGCCGCCGAAGCTTCCTGCGCACGGCCCCGCTGGCGGTGGGCGCCCTCAGCCTGGGCGTGATCGCCTTCCGCCTGGCTCCCGGCTGGTACCGGGCGGTGGCCCAGCCGCCCGAATCGGGGCTGACCGGGCCGGTGCCCGAGGTGACCCCCATCGGCAACTTCTACGTCGTCTCCAAGAACTTCAGCGACCCGGTGGTCGCGGAGTCGGGCTGGGCCCTCACGCTGAAGGGCCTGGTCCGGCGGCCGCAGCGGTTCACGCTGCCCGACCTGCGCGGCCTGCCGGCGGTCGAGGAGTACGTGACGCTGGAGTGCATCAGCAACAACGTCGGCGGCGCCCTGATCAGCACCGGCCTCTTCCGGGGCCTGCGGCTGGCCGACCTGCTGGCCGAGGCGGCTCCGCAGGAGGGCGCCAGCCACGTTCTGTTCCGCGCTCGCGACGGCTACACGGAGAGCCTGCCGCTGGACCTGGTCCGTTCCTCGCCCGAGATCCTGCTGGCCGACCAGCTGGACGGTGCGCCGCTGCCCACGGCGCACGGCTTCCCGCTCCGGGTCCTGATCCCGGGCCACTACGGGATGAAGGGGCCGAAGTGGCTGGACGCGATCGAGCTGGTGAGCTCGGATTCGGGTGGCTACTGGGAGAACCAGGGCTGGGACCGGCTGGCCGTAGTGAAGACCACCTCCCGCATCGACTCGCCCCTGGACGGCAGCATCGTCTCCCCCGGCGAGGTGGCCGTGCAGGGCGTGGCCTTCGCCGGCAAGCGAGGCGTCTTGACGGTCGAGCTGAGCACGGACGGCGGCCGGAGCTGGAGCCGGGCCACCGTCAAAGCCCCCCTGTCGGCCTTCACCTGGGTGCTCTGGAGCCAGAGCTGGACGCCCGGCAGCGCGGGCGCCTACACGCTGCAGGTGAGGGCGACTGACGGCGACGGGCGCCTGCAGTCAGGGCAGCCGGCGGCCAGCTTTCCCAACGGCGCCAGCGGCTACCACACCGTCCACGTGAACGTGCGCAGCCGCAAGTAGGCCGCTAGGGGCTGCCTACTTCATCGCCCAGGCGGCCTTCAGCGTGTCCCAGACCATCCGAAGGCCCCCTTCCTTCCTGAACATGCGCAGGATCTTCTTCTGCTTGTCCCACTTGGAGACGCCGTCAACCCGGAAGAACTCGTCCAGCGCCCGGTCCAGCAACTGCGGGTACTTGCCCAGCAGGCGCGGGTTGTGCTCCAGCAGGGGCACCGCGCGGTCGTACTTGCGCATGTCCGGCATGATCCAGGAGTTGTCCAGGGCCATCCGGTACTCCCTCAGCATCTGCCGGTCGTAGCGGCCTCGCTCCTTGGCGCGGATCACCGTCTGGCCGGCCAGCATCCCGCTGACCATGGCCAGGTTGGAGCCCTCGCGGTGGACGGGGTTGGAGAGCATGGCCGCGTCGCCGCAGACCAGGTAGCCGTCGCCGTAGACGGCTGGGATGCCGCGGTATCCGCCCTCGGGGATCAGGTGGGCCAGGTACTCGACCGTCTCCGCCCCCCGCAGCAGCGGCTTGATGGCCGGGTGGTTCTTGAAGTGCTCCATCAGGTCGTTGGGCGTGCGCAGCGTTTCGTTCAGCTCGCTCAGCAGGGCTCCGCCGCCGACCGAGAGGGTGTCCTTGTTGGTGTAGATGAACATGAACCCGGACATGCCCATGGTGGCGTCGCCGAAGCACTCGACCGAGGCGCCCTCGCCGGGTTCGCAGTTGAAGCGCTCCTCGATCAGCTGGGGGTCGAGCTGCATCACCTCCTTGACCGCCATCGCCACCTCGTTGGCGCGCGGCTTGCGCTTCAGGCCTGCCTTCTCCAGGAGGCCGGCTCCCAGCCCGATCCCCTCGCAGACCACCACCACGTCCGCTTTGATGTCCTCGCGTCCGGTCCGGACGCCGGTGACCCGGCCGGCGCGCAGGATGAGCGCCTCGGCCACCGTCTCGGTCATCAGGAAGGCGCCGGCGGCCTCCGCCCGGCCCGCCAGCCAGGGGTCGAAGCGCGCGCGCAGCACCGAGTAGGAGTGGGGATGCTCGCGGTTGCGGAAGTTCTTGTGGCCCAGCAGCCGGATGGCGGCGTCGGGCGTCAGGAACCAGCGCTGTTCCTCGATGATCGGCCGCTCGAGCGGCGCCTCCTTCCACTCCTCGCCGAGCAGATCCTCCAGGAAGCGGTTGTAGAGGATGCCGCCCATGACGTTCTTGGCGCCCGGCTTCTGCCCCCGCTCCACCAGCGCCACCTGCAGGCCGGCCCTGGCCATGGTGTAGGCAGCGGCGGAGCCCGCCGGGCCGGCGCCGACCACGACGGCGTCGACCTTCTCCTCTTCCGCCATCTCGCCAAATCGTAAGTTGTGGTGGTGCGCACCATTGGATTGACGGGCGGGGTGGGCTCCGGGAAGTCCACCGTGGCCGAAATGCTGCGCGAGCTGGGGGCGACCGTGATCGACGCCGACGAGGGCGCCCGGGCGGTGGTGGAGCCGGGGACGCCAGGCCTGGAGCGGGTGGCCGCCGAGTTCGGATCGTCCTTCGTCAAGGAAGGCCGGCTGGACCGAGCGCGGCTGGGCGACCTCGTCTTCCGCGACCCTGATGCGCGCCTGCGGCTGAACGCGATCGTCCACCCGCTGGTGCGCGAGTGGGTCGCCGGGCGCATGCGGGAGGCGGAGGCGGCCGGCGCCCGGCTGGTGGTGCAGGACGTTCCGCTCCTGTTCGAGAATGGCCTGGAGGGCTTGTTCGAAGCCACCGTGCTGGTGTACGCCCGGCCGGAGCAGCAGCTGGAGCGCCTGGTCCAGGGGCGCGGGTTCGGCGAGGAGCGCGCCCAGGCCATGATCGCCGCCCAGCAGCCCCTCGACGAGAAGCGCAAGCGGGCCGGCCACGTGATCGACAACAGCGGCAGCCGGGAGGCGACCCGGCGCCAGGTCGACCAGCTCTGGCGGGAGCTGGCGAGGAGGTAGCCATGGACGTGCAGGCAGTGCTCGACAAGGCGCGCGACACCATCACGGTGGGCCGGGTCTACGGGCAGCCGATCGAGAAGGACGGGGTGACGTTGGTCCCGGCCGCGGCCGTGGCCGGAGGCGGCGGCGGGGGCAGCGGCGCGGACGAGGCGGGAGGCGGCGGCTTCGGCGTCCAGGCCCGGCCCGTCGGCGCCTTCGTGATCAAGGACGGCCGGGTTCACTGGGAGCCGGCGGTCGACGTCAACCGCCTGGCGCTGGGCGGCATGGTCGTGGCCGTGATCGCGCTGCTGACCCTCCGCCTGTGGATCAAGCGCCGGAGGCGCTAGACGACACCCGCCGCCCGCAGGCGCGCCAGCTGGGCGGCGTCGACGCCGATCTCGGCGAGCACCTCCGCGTTGTGCTCCCCCAGCCCGGGCGGCGGCAACCGCCGCCAGCCGGGGCCGAGCGGTACGGCCGGAGCCACCTCCAGGCCGGTCGGCTCCTGGCGCAAGAGCCGCCTGGCCGCCACCTGCGGGTGCGCCGCCACCTCGTCCAGCTCCAGCACCGGCTCGCAGCACACGTCGCGGCCCTCGAAAACCTGCTCCCACTCCGCGCGCGACCGGGCGGCGAAGACCGCCTCCAGCTCGGCCTGAAGGCGCTCGCCATCCTCGCCCTCGGCGAACTGCAGCGGCACCAGGTCCGGCCTCCCCACCGCCTCGCACAGCTCCTGCCAGAACTTGGGCTCCAGCGCCCCCACGCTGTAGTGGCGGCCGTCCCGGCAGCGGTAGACGCGGTAGCAGGCATAGCGGCCGGTCAGACGGAGCCCGCCGCCGGGCGCGACCTCGCCCGCGGCCTGGGCCTGGGCCTGGGCCAGGCTGGCGGCCACCCAGCTGAGGGCGGTGTCGGTCATGGAGACGTCGAGGTGGCGGCCCTCGGCCCCCCGCTCGACGGCCAGCAGCGCGGCCAGGATGGCGACCGCAGCCTGGAGGCCGCCTCCCCCCAGGTCCGCCACCTGGACCCCCAGCGGGTGCGGATCCGCGCCGGGAGGCGCGTTCAGGCCCAGCCCGCCCGCCGTGGCCATGTAGTTGAGATCGTGGCCCGCCCGCATCCGGAAGGGCCCGTCCTGGCCGTAGCCGGTGATCGAGCAGAGGACCAGCTTGGGATTGGCGTGCTTGAGCACCCCGTAGCCGAGGCCCAGCCGGTCCATCACGCCGGGGCGGTTGCCCTCCATCACCACGTCGGCTCGGGCGGCCAGCTTCTTGAAGAGTTCCCGGCCGTCCTCCGCTTTCAGGTTCAGGGTCAGGCTCCGCTTGTTGCGGTTGAAGGCATTGAACGTCACCCCCTGGCCGCCCCGCAGCGGCGGCAGCCAGCGCATGTAGTCGCCGGCGCCGGGCTCTTCGACCTTGACCACGTCGGCGCCCAGGTCGGCCAGCAGCATTGAGCAGTAGGCGCCCGGCAGCAGCCGCGTCAGGTCCAGCACCCGCACGCCCTGGAGAAGCATTTGGCGGGTTTTATTGTCTCGTGCGTTAATACAGGGAGAAGCAGAGTCGCTGCATGCGCCAGAGCAAAGACTTCCAGGAGCTCACGATCAAGGTCCCGGCGCCCTTCGCTGGTATCGACGACCTGGGCTTCACGGCCCAGTATCCGGCGCAGGCGCCATTCGAGCCCCTCCGCGACGTGCCCCTACTGATCGAGGGCCCGCCCTCCCCCCTGCGCCGCCTGCGCGAACACCTCCAGCTGCTGCGGGACCAGGACGGCGCCGGCCACGCCTGGAGCGATCCGATCATGCTCTCCGACGAGGTCGTGGTGATGGCCTTCCGCGACCGCTCCCTGCCGGGCCACACGCTCTCGGACGGCGCCCGGAGCTCGCTCGGCTACGTGCTCAACCTGGTCCGGCCGGTGGTGTTCCCCTTCCTGCGGGACTGCGCGCTGGTGGCCCGGCTCCAGCTCTCGCAGCGGATCGAGATGCGGGTCCACAACCAGCGCCACCAGGTGGCGGAGCTCCAGCTGCGCCAGGAGCAGATCGTGCAGCCGAACGGGGACGTCCTGCTGTTCGGCTTCTAGCCGGCCCCTACTTTGAAGGGGTGGCGGAGGCCGGCGGCGTCGGCGAGGCGGTGTGGGCCGGCGACGCAACCCGGGCTCCGGTGGCCAGGGTCGGGGTCGGGCCGGGCAGGACCACCGGGGCAGGCGCCTGGTTGCCGAAGTAGAGGGCGAGCGGCACCACCACCATCCCGACCAGGACCGTGAGCACGAAGCTGACGGCGCCCCACTCGCGCCGGAGGAAAGCCCCCCAGTTCACGAGCCGCGATTGTACCCAGGCGCTGAGGGCGGCTTCAGAATTCGGCGGACGCCTCCGCCTCTTCCCTCTTCTTGTTGTTCCGCTGGTTCAGGAGCCGGAGGAAGTCCTGAGCGCGCGCGAGCGCCTTCCAGCGCTCCGGAAAGAAGTCCTGCGCCAGGATCTGCTGGTCCGGCAGCTGATAGACCGTGACGCACCACTTGTTGAGCGTGCGTGTGACTTCGACCGCGAAGTCCTTCTCTGCGGTCTCGTACCGGACAACCCGGTCGTCGTCGAATCGCCTTCGTCCTGAAACAGCCATAGCAAAATCACTCGGGCGGGGGAACAGCGCATCAAAGCGTGCCTCGATTATACCGAGGCAGTGCCCGGCCGGCTGGCCGCGTCGGCCTCCAGCACGCCCCTGATCAGCTCCACCAGCTCGGCCCGGAGATCGTCCCGCTGCAGGGCCAGGGCCAGGTTCGCCTTCAGGTACCCGGGCACCGTCCCCAGGTCGTAGTAGTCGCCCTCGAACTCGACCGCAACCACCCGCCCGCTGTCTATGGTCTGCCGGATGGCGTCGGTGAGCTGGATCTCCTTGCCGGCGCCGCGAGGCACCCGCCCCAGCTCCTCGAAGACGGCCGGCAGCAACACGTAGCGGCCCAGGATGGCCAGGTCGGACGGAGCCTCCTTCGGCTGCGGCTTCTCGACCAGGTCGGAGACATCGTGCAGCCGCCCGCGCGAGCGGCCGGCCTGGATGATCCCGTAGCGGGAGACATGCTCGGGCGGCACCCGCCGCGCCGCCAGCACGGTGGCGCCGGTCTCCTCATAGGCCTCCATCAGCTGGCGGAGGCAGGGCCGGTCGCCCAGGATGACGTCGTCCGGCAGCAGGACGGCGCAGGGCTCGTCCTCGACCAGCCGGCGGGCGGTCCAGACGGCGTGCCCGAGGCCGAGCGGCTCCTTCTGCTGGACGTAGAAGATGTCCACCCGCTCGCTGAGGGCGTCGACCTCGGCCAGCAGCTTCAGGAGGTCGTCCTTGCCGCGGTCGCGGAGGTAGAACTCCAGCTCCAGCGAGCGATCGAAGTGGTCGACGATCGCCCGCTTGCCGCCGCCGGTGACCATGATCACCTCCTCCACGCCGGAGGCGACCGCTTCCTCCACCCCGTACTGGATGGCCGGCTTGTCGACCAGGGGCAGCATCTCCTTGGGCTGCGCCTTGGTCACCGGCAGGAAGCGGGTGCCCAGCCCCGCGGCGGTGATGATCGCCTTGCGGACGGGTGGCCGGGCCATTTGCCGACAATGTACGTCGGTGAAGGCTGAGGAGGCGCTGAAGCCTGGCCGCAAGCTCGAGATTGAGCGGGTCGTAGACGACTCCCTGCTGACGCGGCACGTGGGCGGCAGGGGCGTGTTCGCGACCCCGGCCATGATCGGCCTGATGGAGATGGCCAGCCACCGGCTGGTCGAGCCGCACCTGCCCGAGGGGATGACAACCGTCGGCTACGAGGTCCACGTCCGCCACCTGGCCTCCAGCCCGCCCGGGGCCCGGCTCCGGGTGACCTCCGAGCTGAAGGAAGTGGTGGACGGCCGCAAGCTGACGTTCGAGGTTCAGTGCCACGAGGGGGAGAAGCTGGTCGGGACGGGGACCCACAAGCGGGCGATCGTGCCCGCCAGCTTCTAGCGCCCCGGCTTCTTCACCGCCCGGCGCCGCTTCTCGGCCAGGTGGAGGGCCAGCTTCTTGAGCCCGGGGTTGTCCTGCACCACCCTAGGACCGCGGACCTTGCGGTCGCGCGAGCGAGCCCGGGCCCGCTCCGGCTCGGGCAGCAGATCGAGGTCCTCGGCCACGGGCCGCAGCTTACGATTAGGACGACCTTGAAGGACGTGAGGCCGCAGCTCGCCACTCTCACGGCCGATGTGGTCGAGCGCGCAGCCCAGGACCTGGGCCCGTACCTCGAGCCCACGCCCCTGCAGCGCTCGCGGGCGTTCACGCAGAAGACGGGGTGCCAGGTCTACCTGAAGATCGAGACGGTCCTCCCCATCCGCGCGTTCAAGATGCGCGGGGCCCTGCACAAGATCATGCGGCTGCACCCCGAGGAGCGTTCGGCGGGCGTGATCACAGCCTCGGCCGGCAACCACGGGCAGGGGGTTGCCTACGGTGCCCTGACCTTCAAGGTGCCGGCCACCGTCTACGTACCGGAGACGGCCAACGAGCTCAAGGTCGAGGCCATCCAGCGCCTGGGCGCTCGGGTGGTGCCGGCCGGACGCAACTACGCGGAGGCCTACCTGGAGGCCCTGCGGGCGCAGGCGGAGAGCCACGCCACCTTCGTGCACGCCTACGACGACCCCGACGTCATCGCCGGCCAGGGATCGATCGGGGTCGAGCTGCTCCGCCAGCTGCCGGACCTGGACACCGTGCTGGTGCCGGTCGGCGGCGGCGGGTTGATCGCGGGCGTCGCCCTCTACCTGAAGGAGCGCCGGCCGGGCCTGAAGGTGATCGGCGTCGAGCCCGCCGGCGCCGACGCCCTGGCGCGCTCGCTGCAGGCGGGACGCCTCGTCCGCCTGGACAAGGTGGCGACCATCGCCGACGGCCTGGCCGCCAGCGAGCCGGGCCGGCTTCCCTTCGAGATCGCGCGCACGGCGGTGGACCAGATGCTGATCGTCCAGGAGCTGGAGATGCTGCGCGCGATCCGGCTGCTGTTCGAGTGGGAGCACCTGCTGGCCGAGCCCGCCGGGGCCGCCGCTCTGGCGGCCCTCCTCTACCACTACCGGCCGGCGCCGAACGAGAAGGTCGTGGTCCTGGTGTCCGGTGCCAACCTCAGTGACGAGGTGATGGTGCGGGCGCTGAAGTCACGCTGATTTTTGGGGGGTGGACATGAAGGCTTACGTGCTGATCAACGCTTCACCGGGACGGGCGCTGGAGGTGGCCAAAGGCCTGCAGGCGGTCAAGGGCATCTCGGCGGCCGACGCCATCACCGGTGAGTACGACGTGATCGCCGTCTGCGAGGCCGCGGACGTCAACGCCATCGGAGCCCTGATCGTGGAGAAGATTCAGAAGATCGACGGCGTCTTCAAGACGGTCACCTGCCTGGCGGTGAGGTAGCCGTCGGCTGCCTCTCGGACGCCCGCCGGCGACCGTAGAAGGCGGCCAGCTCCCCCGCCACCTGGTCGAAGCTGCCCACCTGGGGCGACCAGGTCAGGCGCCGCCGAGAGCGGGAGTCGTCGTACAGCCGCGGCCGGCCGAAGAGGTCGACTCCGAAGAGGCCGGGCCAGCTGCGCGCCCGGTAGGGCGTGAGCCACTCGCGGACGCCGGCCAGGACGTAGGCGACGTCGTAGGGGATCCCGATGACCCGCGCCGGAGTCTGAAGGGCCTGGCCGCAAGCCTCCAGGAAGTCCCGCCAGCTGGAGTCGAAGCCGCCCACCAGGTAGGTGGCGCCGGCCTGCCCCCGCTCGCCGGCGGCGACGAAGGCCCGACCCAGGTCGGGGCCGGCCACGAAGGTCTGCTGCACCCGCCCGCCGGCCACCAGCCAGAGCCGGCCCGCCTGCAGCTCGCGCAGCAGGGTCGGCGTCAGGAAGTCGTCGTGGGTGCCGAAGAGCCGGGCCGGCCGCAGGATCACCAGCTCCAGCTCGCCGGCCGACTCGCGCAGCCACTGCTCCTCGCGGAGCTTGAGGCGCTCATAAGCGTGCACCGGCTTCAGCGGGCTGGATTCGGTCAGGCGGAGGTTCTGGTCGGGCCCGAAAACGTCGGCGGTGGAGAGGTGGACCAGGCGGCGGACGCCGGCCCGGCGCGCCACCTTCAGCGTACGGACGATCACCGGATGGGGCTCGCGGCGGAAGTAGAGCCGGCTCCAGGGCGCCCAGGTCTCGGCGGCGAAGTAGACGACCTCGATGCCGTCCAGGGCAGCCTCCAGCTCGGGCTCGGAGGGCTTCTCGGCCGCCAGTAGGCGGACGTCCGTCCGGCCCTGGAGGGCGGCCGCGACATGCCTGCCCACGAAGCCGCCGGCGCCCACGACGAGGTCCAAAGCAGCCGGAATCTTAGCCGGGCCCCTGGCGGCGAAATGCCCGCAGGATGCCGAGCCGGACCCGCTCCACCATCTGCAGCACGCGCTGGCTGGACGACCACCAGCCGGGCGGCGCCGGCCGGATCGGCGGGCCGATGGAGACGCCGACGCGGCCGAACGGCCGCAGCCGATCCAGCCCACTGAGCGCCACCGGGCAGATCGGCACCCCCGCCTGGAGGGCGAAGTGGGCGACGCCAGTCTTCAGCGGCAGCAGCGCCCGGCCGCGAGAGTAGCGGCCCTCGGGGAAGATGAGCACGACCCCTTTTCGGTTCAGCACCTGGTAGACGGAGCGCAGGCCGGCCTCGTCCAGCTGCCCGCGGTCAGGTGAGATCGGGAAGACGCCGAACTGGGGGACCAGCCACCGCTTCCAGCGGCGGCTGAAGACTGTCTCCCGCCTGGCCACCGTGTAGATCATCGGCACGGCGGGGAACACGGCCACGATGAAAAGCGTGTCGAACCAGCTCTGGTGGTTGGCCGCGATGATGTAGGGCGGCCGGGGGATGCGGTCCAGCCCGTCGACCCGCAGGCGGAAGACCAATGGCAGCACCCACGCCAGCAGCGCCCGCCCGAAACGGTAGAGGCGGGGGGGCCGGTATGGTTCCGGGTGGAGGAGCGGGTCGAGGGGGGCCGGCGCTTCCGGCGTGCCGATGGCGGCCCGATACTCGGGTCCCTGGTAGCTCGCGTCCCCCGAGGGGCTAGCGGAGGAATCGCCCGAGGATGCGATTGAACTCGTCCGGCCGCTCCGCCTGGGGGCTGTGGCCGGCACCCTCGATCACCGAGAGCCTGGAGTCCGGCAGCCGGGCGTGGGCCCGGGTCGCGTGCGCCACCGGGAAGAGAGGATCGTCGGCCCCCCAGATCAGCAGGACGGGTACCTTGATCTCGGCCAGCCGCCGGCTCAGGTCGTGGCGTCCGAGCAGTGTCGCCGGGTGGGCCAGCGACCGAACCGTGGCCAGGTAGGCCTGGTTGAAGCCCTCCTGTGCGTACATCTCGCGCAGGTCGGCCAGGTAGCCGTCGTCCAGCGTCCGCTCCAGGTTGGCGCCCGACCCCGAGTAGCGGGCGGCCACCCTGCGGATCATCGGCGCCGGCGCCCAGTGCAGCGCCTCCCCGGCGAGGCGCATGAGCGTCTCGCCCACCCGCGGCAGCGTGACCAGCGGGTAGTAGAGCTGGAGGTTGGGCCGGCCCAGGCCGAGCGCGTTCACGAGCACCAGGCGGCTGACGCGCCGGGGATATTCGAGCGCCATCTCCAGGGCCACCCGGCCGCCCAGGGACGCCCCCACCACCACGGCGGAGCGCAGGCGCCGGCTCTCCATGTACCTGTCCACGGCCCGCGCGAAGTACTCGATGTCGTAGCGAGCCCGGGGCTTGTGGCTGCGCCCGTAGCCGGGCAGGTCGGGGGCGAACACGCGGTGCTGCTGGGAGATCGGCTCCAGGTTGAACCGCCACTCGATGTAGCCGGAGGAGCCGAGGCCGTGGATGAAGACGACCGGCGGCGAGCCGCTGCCGCCGTAGGTGTGGTGGAGCTGCAGGCGCCCGGCCTTGACCATCCCGGTCCGGAGCCGGCTGCGGGCCGACGTCCACTTCATGCGGCGAGGATAACCATCAGCCCGCCGGGCACCGCCTCGATCTCGGCCGGGGTCGCACCCACGTCGGCGAGGTCGGCGTACACCCGCACCACCGGATCCGTCTCCACTCGCAGGCGCCGGAAGCGAAGCGGCATCCGGCGCCCCGGCAGGGCCAGCTCCAGGTAGCTCTCCAGCGGAGTGTTCTCGCCGATGCCCAGGTTGGCACCCACCGTCGGGGTGTTGGCCGCGATCAGCGTCCGGGCGCTGCCGGAGCGGATGGCGTCGCCGCTGATGCGATAGCGAAAGCGGCTGCTGGTGGCAAGCCCGGCCAGCGCCTCGCCCAGGCGGCCGAAGGAGAGCTCCTTGAGCGCCTCCCCGGCCGCCAGCAGCTCGCCGAACACACCCACCGCGGCCACCTCCACGAAGTGCACGCCGTTCGCGCGCCCCAGGGTCACCGGCCGCGGCCGCCCCGACCTGACCACCTCCAGCGCCGCCTCTAGGTCGTCGGGGAGGCCCAGTGCCCGCGCGAAGT